>NZ_JCAJRU010000019.1:0-34658 GCF_059447605.1 Paenibacillus sp. N119s
AGATAGTCTGCACCTTGCAGGATGGCTCTACGTGCTTCCTCAATGGTATGGGCGGAGACGCCAAGAATTCGGTTTCCGATTCGCGCGCGCACGGAATCAGCCGATTCATCGTCCTGACCGATATGGACGCCGTCGGCGTCGAGCTCAAGAGCCAGCTCTACATCGTCATTGACGATAAAGGGGATACCAGCATGGCGGCATAGATTTTGCAGCTGACGCGCAAGTTCAAACATAGGAACCCCTGTTAACGCGCCATGACCCTTTTCCCGGAACTGGATCATCGTTGTGCCGCCAGCCAGAGCCTCCTGCACGACCCGACTTGGTTCCGCAAGGCAGTTTACGCTTCCGACAACCAGATACATCTGCAAATGCTGGCGCATCATTTCAGGTGATATTCGGCCGCTCATTGAAGTATCTCCTGACGACGACGGTAGGCCCAATGATTAGTTGGACCATGTCCCTGTCCCAGATACAACGTATCCTCAATCGCCGCCTGAATGAAGGCTCTTCCATTCAAAATAGCTTCGGGTACAGACACACCTTTCCCTAATTCAGCAGTAATCGCTGCTGAGAACGTACATCCTGTTCCGTGTGTATGAACCGTCCGCACCCGTTTGCCGCCCAGCTCTGTAAAGGCTGTTCCGTCAAAGAGCAGATCGATGACCTGGTCGGTGTTTTCCTCCTCATCGTGGCCGCCCTTAATCACAACGAACTTGGGGCCCAGGCTGCTTATATGTCTCGCAGCTTCGCGGCGATCCTCCATCGTACGAATGCTTATCCCGGTTAAGGCCTCTGCTTCCGGGATATTTGGTGTGACGACCAGGGCCAAGGGGAGCAGGTCGTCGTTCAAAGCCTGCACCGCCTCCGGTTGCAGCAGCTTTGCACCCCCTTTGGCAATCATTACAGGATCGACGACAACCTTTTCCCAGCCGAACTTTCGAATCTGCTCGGCTACAAGGCGGATGATGCCCGCATCAAACAGCATGCCAGTCTTCAGAGCATCAACCCCAAGATCTGATCCTACAGCTTCGATTTGTTGCGCTGTTGCTTCCTGTGGCAACGGATATACACCGTGAACCCCCAAGGTATTTTGTACCGTTATGGCCGTAATAGCCGACATGCCGTATACGCCAAGCTCCTGGAAAGTTTTAAGATCAGCTTGAATTCCGGCCCCGCCGCCGCTGTCTGAACCGGCAATCGTTAGCGCTCTCGGTATGTGCACGTTTCTCATCGCGTACCACCTGTTGTGGTTGTCCCGACTTCACGGATCGTGACATGTCCCTCCAGCGAACCAGTATGTAGTTTGGCAAGCTCGTCGAGAAAGGCAATCTGGAAGCTGCCTGGCCCCAGTTTTGCAGTATGCGCTGCGGCTCGGGAAGCTGCTGCACTGTAAAATGCCAAGCCCGCTGTACCTGCGAGCAGCAGGTTGGGTTCAACAGCTGCAAAGGCGCCCAATACGGAGGTTAGCAGGCAGCCTGTGCCGGTTACCTTCGTAAGCAGCGCGTCTCCACCGCTAATCATGCGTACTTCGACTCCATCGGTGATGACGTCCTCTTTTCCAGTGATGGCAACCATCGTATGGAGTGTCTGCGCAGCCCGAACTGCCAGATCGACATTACCGCTGTCAGCACTGTCGCCTGCATCGACCCCTTTAATCTCTCGGGCTTCCCCGATAAGATGAGCAATTTCGGCTGCATTGCCTCGCACTAGTGAGATGTTAACCTCCTTTAGGATTCGCAGCGCCGACTCGGTTCTAAAACTGGTTGCTCCTGCACCGACTGGATCTAGTAGAACTGGAACACCATGCGCATTCGCTGATTGTCCAGCAATGATCATGGCGTCCACCAGTTCGCGGTTCAGCGTACCGATATTTAATACGAGGGCGCCCGCTATTTTTGCCATATCCGCTACTTCCTCGGGTGCATAAGCCATCACCGGGGAAGCCCCCAGGGCGTATAGACCATTGGCTGTAAAGTTGGTGACCACCACATTGGTTATATTATGAACAAGGGGCTTGCTGTTTTGTACCTTTGTCAGGAGCTCCGAATAACTCTGTTCCCACATACTCATTATGTTTCTCCTCTCTCATCGATACTGATTATTCCAAGACCATAGCCTGCATCTGGACGGGCCATTGTTCCTGTGTATAAGCCATGTCCCAGAACATATATTCCAGCTGGCAGCTTAGCATAAAATGCTCAATCATCCGTTCTCGCTCGGCAGTCGAGGCGACTTGGGCCCAAGCATCCACACGCTCTCGGTACTTGGAAGTTACATCTTCAATCTGGTTTCCATAAAAGGAAATCCATTCATAGAACGGATGAGACTCTCTTGGTTTTACCTCATCCATTAGCCTGCGTCCAATCTCAAGGTATGTCCATGGACAAGGCAGCAGCACGGCCATGATTTCCCCAAGGCTACCCTCATGAGCGACGGTTAGCATGTGGCGAATATAATGATGAGCGGACGGAGCGAGTGGATATCCCTGCATCTCTTCGTAAGTGACACCTGCGACAGTACAAAAATTTTGATGCGGATGAACCTCGCTGTTAAGAATAAAAGAGATCTGTTCGTTAAATACAGCCATATCCTCCCGGCTCGTGCTTTTGGAGATCGCGATGCCGTAAATCCGCATATAGGCGTTCAAATATTCAAAGTCTTGTTTTACATAGTGAATCAGCTGTTCTCTTGTTAAATTTCCCTCAGCAATACCTCTCACAAAGGGATGCTCATAAATGGCTTGAAAAATGCCATCCGCCTGCTGACGGAGCTCTTGCGAAAAACTCATTTTCCCCACCTCCAATAAAAATGGAGAACAAGAAGTCCCGTAAGATACAATTCCCGGAACAACGCCAAAAAGCCGCCCCGAAAACTGGAGCGGCTTCAACATAGGTTCAATGCGCAAAAACGCCTGAAACCTTATATACGAAGGCTCCACTTTCCTACGCTAGTACGAACTAGATCAGGTTCAAAGGGTCCAAGATTCATTCTTGTCTCAGCCATAATGGCTCCCCTAGTGGACTTTCCTATTCTTTTGACTAATACTGTACAATCGTTCCTATGTTATGTCAAACTGCTTTGAATTCCTGGTGAAGGATTAGTGAGGGTGATGGATTACATTTTCCACGGCTTTGACCTTTACATATTCCGGTTTCCACATCGCACCCCGAATGGCTTGTTCAATATCTGAAATGTGTGCCTGAGCTACCTGATCATGAATTGCGGCCTTCGCTACCGCAACCGCAACCGCGTACGAAACATCACGCAATTTTCGGATATGGGGCAGCAGCGCACCACCCATTTCATTCGAATCTACGGCGTTGGCGACGGCATCCGCTGCTGCGGTAAACATGGAAGGGGTGATTCTTTTGGCTCTGACCACAATCGCGCCCAGACCCAGTCCGGGGAAAACAAAGGCATTGTTCGCCTGACCAATTTCAAATTTCGTACCGTTATAGGTGACAGGCTCAAAGGGACTTCCAGTAGCAATCAAGGCTTTGCCATCAGTCCACCGTATCAAATCCTCAGGTACCGCTTCAGCAAGGTTGGTAGGATTAGACATGGGCATAATGATCGGTCGTTCTACATGCTTTGCCATTTCCTTGATAATCTCTTCAGAAAAGGCACCAGCTACACCGGAAGTTCCAATCAAGATGGTGGGTTTAACCTGACGGATGACCTCCAGCAACGGTATTTTGCCGTCTTCCGATCGGGACCACGAGCTGACTTCTTCCTTTTTGCGCACATAGGGTTTCTGATAATCCAGTATATCGTTCATATCGTCCGTTAACAGTCCACGATAATCATAGGCCCAAAACGACTTAAATGAATCTTCCTCAGGAAGCCCTTCCTTGATCATAGCGCTCCGTATTTGGTCGGCGTTACCGATTCCAGCTGCCCCCGGGCCAAAGACAAGTATTTTTTGTTCACGCAGCGGGGTTTTGGTGACACCTACCGCGGAAATAATCGCAGCCAGGGTTACTGCTCCTGTGCCCTGGATGTCATCATTAAAGGTGAGAATATTTTGACCGTATTTCCCTATAATATGGCGTGCATTCACGCTGCCTACATCCTCCCAATGCAAAAGCGCCTTCGGGAATTGTGTCAATGCTTTGCTGATAAAGGTATCAATAAATTGATTATAGGCTTCTCCGCGCACTCGTTTGTGGCGGTTTCCGATATACAGCGGATCATTTAGCAGCTTTTCATTATTCGTGCCGACATCCAGTACAATGGGCAGTACCCGCCCGGGGTGAATGCCTGCCGCAGCTGTATATACAGCGAGTTTGCCAATAGCAATGTTAATTCCCCCGACACCCCAGTCACCAATTCCCAAAATACTTTCCGAATCCGTCACGACAATCAGGTCAACATCCTCACTACTCAAGCCGGAATTGGAGAGCGCCTGTCCGATACCATTCGGATGATCTATCGATAAATATACGCCCCCCGGACGGTTGTACTCATGGCTGTATTCTTGGATAGCGGTTCCTACAGTTGGTGTGTAGACTACGGGCAGCATCTCACTCAAATGGTCTGTCAGCAGTCGATAGTAGAGTACGACATTTCGATTGTGAAGGTCGTTAAGCGAAGCATTTTTACGCAGCATGGTGGGTTGTGCCAGAAATTGCTGATATGCCCGAACACTCTGTTTCTCCAATGAAAGGACAGTGGGAGGAAGGATTCCTTCCAAGCCCAGTTCTTTGCGTTCTTCTTCTGTAAAAGCCACACCTTTGTTTAAAAGAGGGTTTGCCAGCACATCCTTCCCTCGCAAGGGAGTAGATAATGACCCATCACGATTGACATAAAATGCTTCCATAGAAGGACCTTCTTTCTCATATTTTGATAATTATTCATGTGAAAAATGACATGTTATCCATAGTATGGACGTGCAAATTGGTTTTATTCATCTATTATGTCTATGACAAAATGACCATATGTGTATCTTATTATTGATTCTATAGCACCGATTTTAAATTTGAATTCACCTTGTAATCTGTATGTTTGTAGTCCTAATGAATCAGGTCTAAATGCTCTGTTTTTATCAAATATGAAAATTAGTCTTTCTTCTCTTATATGCTTATATATCAAGGAATGTCAGCTATTTTGTTAAGAAAATATGAAGTATTTGGACATTAATTTAATCTTTCTAAGCAAACATTTTTAAATCTTTTTCAACAAAATAGAACTATTCGGAGGAAAAGGAGAGGTTTGTGTGCAGGGACCTATAGCCATATTTAGTGATAACAACAGGGCTATTGATTATCCCAATGTGATTTGTTTTTACCAATATATACAGTGCGAGGACACGGAGACCGCTTCAGTCTACGAGGATGCATGTTGCTGCCTGATTGATTATAGGGAGCCGGGGCAAGCTGTGTGGAAAGCCAATCAAATCCGTAGCCAATTTCCGCAAATGCCATTGCTGTTGGTGACGGATGTAACCGATCCGTTCAGTGATCAGCATATGGTGCAAATTATCGGAGTAGGCCGATTGCGTCTGCTATTTTGGCAAGCCAATGATACCGAAGAAATCCTTTCTGAAATACAAAGCTTGCTCTATCCCGAGTATTCGACCAGAAGCCAGCATGTTGCATTCATCTTGTCTGTATATAACGAAGAGAAGCGTTTTGCTCATGTCAAAACCTTTGCTGAGCGACTGCAAGCCTTTATCCGCAGCCATATTATAGAGGGTTCAATTTATCTCATTGATGACGGTAGCCACGATGGCACGAATGCCTTGATTAAAGCGCTGGGGGCCGCAACGGATTTGTCTGTAAACCGGATTAACCAGAATCTGAGTCCGCTGCTTCAAACCAGGGAATTGGGACGCAATACACGCAAGGCAGGGACGTATCTGGAAGGGATGCGGACCATTGGCGCGGATTACTATGTATTTGTGGATGCAGACGATTCCTTTTTCATAGAGGATATTGCCAGAATGATTAATGTTGTTCAGCAGGGCTACTATGACGTTGTGATCGGAACCAAAGATATGACCGCCGAGAATCGTTCTTTATTACGATCTATCGTCAGCTTTGGCAAACGGGTCGTTTCCCGCCCCTTTCTACCAACAGGTGTGGTAGATTCCCAGACGGGGCTTAAAGTGATGAGTTCGGTTGCCGTGAAGCGGATGTTTCCACATTTGAAGGAACAACTCGGACTGGCGCTGGATCTGGAGATGATGTTTATTGCCAAGCGACTCCAACTCCGTGTGCTGCAATTACCCGTCAAATGCATTGACCGAGATGGCTCGCACATTCATGTCTGGAAGGACTCCATTCGTTTTTTGCGCTCGATCATTGAGATTTGGCGACTGGATCGGCGGGTGAGATAACCACGTGAACAACCGATTGCGTTCGTTGATGTTTCCCCTCTTTAATGTGCTGCTTAACGGATTTAATTTTTTTTTCCACATTGCAGCGAGCTGGTATCTGACCGGACAAGCCTATGGTCAGGCGAACGCGCTGTTGGCCCTTTTTGCACTGTTGTCCGTTTTGGGCTTATCCATCCAGCTATTAACCGCCAAACTGGTATCCAAGGGTGACAAGAACCTTCCACTACGCAGCTTACCGCTCGGTTCTCTATTACTAAAAGCACCTCTGGTGCTAACTGTGCTTGCCATGATCCTTTTACTCTTCCTTCATCCGTTGCTGCGCTCGCTATTGGGCGTCGAATCTGGCCCGCTATTCATGCTGTATGGCTTGATCGGACTGCATATTCTCGTGAGTTCATGCCGCGGAGATTTGCAGGGTAGGGAACGCATGCTAGCGCTCAATGTGAATTATTACATTGAAGTCATAGGGAAACTGAGCCTGTTTTTTGTCCTGGCCGCACTAGGTTTAAAGCTGGAAGCTCTACTGTTGGCAAGTTGCGGAGGAATGCTGCTGTCGTTGCTTCACGGCTGGATCATTTCGGCCCGTGGCTTATCCATAACTACACACAGTGGAGAACGTATCCCTGCTGGGCTATGGAAGTCACTTGGTCAGGATTTTACCGATAGCCTTATGACGAATTTATTCATTCTGTTTTGTATCTCCATCGACATGTTGTATGTACAGCATTACTTTCCCGAGCAAGCCAGCAGCTATGCCATTGCACTGAAGTACAGCCAATTGGTCTATTACGTTTCCTACAGCCTGATCGCGGCCTTTATTCCCAAGATCGGTGCGCAGGGGCATGACCGTCAGGCTTTGGGCAAGTTAATTGCCATCTATGCTGGGTTAATGGCTGTAGCTGCGGTGTGTGTATATGTGGGCACGACCTATATATTCCCATCGTCTATCCCTATTTTATTCGGAGCTTCTTACAAGTCAGCTGAGGTCTATATTCCATGGGGAGGCTGGGTGTACTGGTTATTTTCCATCGTGATGTTTTTTGTGCATGTGCACGTATTGGTGGGCAGACGCAAATTTATATTTAGTCTGGTAGCAGGAGCAGCTGTTTTAGTAGCAGCCTTTCATATGGCTCACACAGACCCAGTTGATTTTTTGCTGTCAGAGTTGATTGTTTACGGGGCAATGTCTCTCTATTTTGTGATAGATGCCTATATATATTTGTTCAAAATAAAGATAAGGGGGGATTCACCCCATGAATACCATACTTGAACAGAACGGTAAAACCGTCGTTCTATTGCTTTCCTGGCGTGACATTCGTTCTCCGAAAAGCGGGGGAGCAGAAGTTTTTACCCATGAAATGCTGAAACGCACACAGCAAGACCGTTTTCAGTTCATTCATTTCTCGCCCCATTTTGAGGGGATGCCCGAGCATGAAGTGATTGACGGTATTACCTATATTCGCAAAGGAAACATATACAGTGTTATTTATTATGCGATGCGCTATTACCGTCGTCACCGGAAGCAGATAGACTACGTGATCAATCAGGCGAATACACATCAGTTCTTTACCCGATTTTGGGTGGAGGCATCCAAGCGGATTTTTTTCATACATCAGCTAACAAGAGAAATATGGTATGAAAATGCCCGCTTTCCGCTAAATATGATTGGATTTCATCTGGAGCCCCTGATGCTTAAGCTGGCACAGAAGGATCGGACGCTCACCGTATCCCCGTCTACCCGGTATGATCTGCTTAAGCTTGGTTTTCATCCGGATCGTGTTCACCTTTTACCAGAAGGCATTGAGTTTGATCATTGGCCACGTGAACACTTTTTAACGAAGGAGTCTAATCCGACCTTTATGTATGCAGGACGCTTCGTTAAATATAAAGGCATTGATCTAGTCGTTGAAGCCTTTGGGCAGCTCAAGGAAAAGTTCCCCCAGGCTATGTTATGGATTGCCGGAAAAACCGATAAAACCTATGTGGCAGAGCAATTATTGCCGATTATAGAGCGGTATGGATTGACATATGGAGAACCGGATGAACAGGGGCATTCGCAAGCTGATATTACCTTTTACGGATTTGTTTCAGCAGAGCATAAGCTGGAGCTGATGAGTCGTGCCCATGCGCTCGTGTTTCCTTCCCTGCGTGAAGGCTGGGGGTTGACGATTACCGAGGCGGCAGCCGTTGGAACACCCAGCATTGTCAGCAACTCCCCCGGTTTGGTGGACGCGACGGATTTCGGAAAAAGCGGCTATTTATGCTTTCACGGGGATATTCGGGGATTATCTGAGCAAATGGAAAGAGTGGCAAAGGGTGGCGAAGATTATATGTCCATCCGTGAGCGAGCATATCAATATGCGCTAAGATTCCATTTTGACCATACGGCTGCTGCGTTTGAGCAGTTGATGAAGGATTGGATAGAGGAGGCGGAACAGAGTGGACAAAGTGGTCATTCTCTTCTCCACGTACAACAATGAACGTACGATAGAGCCTTGTTTGCGGAGCTGTATGGGGCAAAATTATAAGGATCTGCATATTGTAATTGCTGATGATGGCTCCAATGACCGGACGGTTGAGACGATTTGTATGCTGTCAGCAGGAAGTTCGGTGCCGGTAACAGTACTAGAGCTTCCTCATGGAGAGCGGGGAGTTGCGAGGGTCAAGGCCGTTGAGGAAGCGAAACGCTTGGGGGCTGAATACATATTGGTAGTGGATTCCGATATGATTTTGGCCGAACATCTGATCCAGCAGAGTATCGACTTTTTTGACGACCATCAGGAAATCGGCGCCTTGGTTGTACCGGAGGAGGCATATTCGGAAGCCAAAAATTTTTTTTCCAAAGTGAAGGTTTTCGAGCGGAATGTCATTAACAACGCGGGAGAGACCTTGGGAAAACGCTCCATTGAAGCAGCACGCTTCTGGCGAATGAGCGCTTACGAATCGACAGGCGGCTTCAATGCGGAGCAGATTGCCTTTGAAGAAATACAGCCCACCTTACGCTATATCGAATCTGGCGGAGTCATTCGCCGGGCGGTATTTACACGGGTATATCATGATGAAAAACAGGTATATCTGCAGGATGTATTACGTAAAAAAGCCTACTACTTTTCGGTGATGGATCGTACGATGTCATCTGAAGAGGGCGGATTGCGAAAGGCGCTGGAACGTTGGTACTTCTTTCGTCCAGTATTGTACACATGGGGGAATGTAAAAAACTATATCCGCCATCCGCTACTGACGGCAGGGATGCTGTGGATGTATATCTGCCTGACTGTGATTGGGGTAGCCGCCGTGTTAAAGGGCGGCACCCGTCACTCAGGCGATCTCGCTAAGGCGGATAAGACGTAAGGATGAATGCCCAAGGGTCAGCGTATCCAGCGAGTACAGGTCGGGATCGGAAGATTCCGACTCTGCATACGGTATATACAATGAATGCATAGTTAACTGAATACCTCTACCATCGGGATGACGTAGTGAGCAGCCGACAGGATACAGCTCAGCAAGTGCAATGTGTACGGCAGTTACGATATCTTGATCATTCAGCAATACATACGGTCGGTACGGAGCATTCAAAATGCTGTCTATAAATACCGATAGGTCAGAGGCTACGTTCTGATCTGCATGCAGGCTGTTTCGATTGAGCTTAGCCTGATCAAGCGCCTCATACAGTATCTTTTTTAGCGTGTCATCATCCAGCTCCAGCGGTTTCGTCAAAAAACGGAACACACCTACTTGATTAATGGCCGATAAAATGGACTGCGTATGCAGATGACCAGATAAAATGATGCGTACGATATGCGGATAATCCTTCTTAATCATACGAAGGAACGTAATTCCGTCCAAACCAGGCATAAGCAGATCGGAAACGACCACATCAATCGGGTGCTGTTCCAGCACTTGCAGGGCTTCTTTAGGCGTGTGAGCGGTATGTAAGGTGAAGCTTTCTTGGGTCAACGTCCGTTCAAGCAGGGACAGCACCATAGGACTGTCGTCAACAAATAGAATGTTTTGGGGTGTCATAAGAACTGCGCAACTCCAATCAGGAAGTAAGAAATGAGGAACTACATGTATAATATCAGCGTTTTGGCATTTTTAAAAGATGTCAATACAGAACGGGCGTTGCGTCTTTTTTGTGAACGATTTGATTCGGCTGAGCATGCGCTCTGGGAAAAAGGGATGCGTCTTTTTCACCAGTATCATGCTGCGCGGCATACAGGGGTGACCCTGGCTGTCTCCCGTGCACTCCAGCATATGGACGACCGACATGATATTTACGTTGTGGATCTGCGAGCATACGGCGAGGAAGAGCTGGATCGCCTATACATCGCTAAAACATGCGAGTTGATCCTGCTGACGGATGGGGCAACGGAAACCGCTGCGAGGTTTGCCGCCCTTCAGCGCCGCACCCCCCGGTTGCTGTGCGCGCGTCTACCGCTGGTCAGCTACGAGCTGGAATGCCTGATGCAAGCGATCTTGGGTCGTCTTGAACAAAATGGAGGGGATGGGGCATGAAACAATGGGCTTTGCTGAAACCAAGTTGGCAAAAGCTGATCCTGTACCTGATTGTTCTATGTGTGACCGTGTTCTTGGCTGCTGTGCTACAATGGTTTGTCATGCGGCAATTCAGCGGTCACTTGGCGGAAATTCAGAACGAGCAGATCCAATATGAGGTCCAGGAACTGTCTGGCAGCATAACAGAGCGTTATGCCGCATGGCAGGCCGAACTGAAGGAGCTGTCGTCCAATCTGGGCAGAGAGATGCTGAATCAGAGAACACGTCAATATGCTGAGGGATTTAAGCGTGAGAACGGGTCTTTTTATGTGCTGGATGAACAGTATCATGTGCTGGTCGGACGTGACAATCGTGAGATGAGGAGTGCAGTCCAACAGATCAAATGGCTGCAAAATGGTTGTGCAGTAAGCTCTTTTGTGACTGAGGACCATCAGCCAGCCCAGTACATAGCGTGCAGGATTCAAGGAGCGCAAACGGGCGGTTTTATGGTGCGCACGGTTGACGCTGAAATGCTCAGCGGAATTATTAAAAGTAAGCCGGTGAATCCGCATGAGATTTTATTTTATAACGATCAATTCAAAATTGTAGCTTCCCGCAATACTCCCGATATCAACCGGACGGACATCACAGGTGTAACCCGGAGGCTGCTGGAGGGCAATACAGGCATCGTTGAAGATCGTGGAGAGAAATACGGAATAGGATTCAGCCGCATTGGAGATGAGGCCCTTTACATATCGGTTAAGGATGTCAGTCAGGACACTGCCCAGCGAATCAGCTCCTTTCGCAAACAGTTGTGGATGGTGATGGCTTTAATACTTATGATTCTGTGGGTCATGCTCATCCAGTTCCGCAAACGGATTGTGAAAGATGCCATCGTGAACAATCAAGTGCGTGACCAGCGGCGGGATGAAGATATGCGGCAGCAACAGGACACATATTATTTGCCGTTAATGCAGACGATTGAGCAACAGCTACAAGACCTGCAAGAACAGACTAGCCGTCTCACCGGCGGCGATGATTTAAAGCTGTTGGGGTTTTATCAAGATCTGGCCAACCGCTTTGAAGTGGCTTCCAGTCAGGGAAAAGGAGCATCACATGAGGAACTGGAGTATTTCCGCGAGCTGAATGAAAATTTCATCCAGGGTCGTCTCAGACAGGAATCCTCACTAGGAGAGCTGCTGACAGGCGTCCGTAGCTTGCGTGATGAATTGGAAGAGAAAATGCATGATAATAGCGGAATCAGCTTCACGGATATGAATGAGGTATTGTCCGAATCGCTGAAATGGGCGAACCGTTCGCTGAATATGAAGCACATTCAAGTGACCTTGCGGCAAGAACCAGTTCCATCGATTGCAGCACAAGCGCCCATGCTGTACAAAACGATTCAGGGGCTGCTGGAAAATGCTGTGCAGGCCATGAACCAAGACGGAGAGCAGCCGGAGGATCAGGTCCGGGGTCGGACAGGGCTACGGTCCAAGCGGCAATCGCATATGCTTAAGATTAGCTCACGACTAGAAGAAGCTGAAATTATGGTTATCATTGAAGACACAGGCGGTGGGATTGATGATAAGATGCGTTGGAGTTATTTCCAGCCGGACTATTCTCAAAACTCACAGGAGCATACGTTCAGCCTGTATCATATGGATGCATATCTGAAGACTATAGGTGGTCGCTTAAAGCTGCGTAATACCGATCAGGGCTTGCAGGCCATCGTTCATTTGAGAAGATAGACCCACAAGATAACCAGCAGATAGACAAGAAGCTCAAGAGAGGGGGACAAGCATGAAAAAATGGATATTTCGCTACCGCTACGATATGGCGGCAATCCTATTGATGCTGGTTGCGATTGTTGTATATCTTGCCCCCATCTATGGACCCGGACAAATCGTGTTCAGCGACATTGCCTTTGGAGCCACCTCTCATCGCTATCTGGAGGAAATAACCGGGGTATGGAACGAACGATGGTCTACCTCGACCCTGTTCAATGCCCCACGGATCTTGTATATCTTGCCCTTCTATGGACTTTCATTATTATTTGATGAAAGCGGTCCGGTCTTGCTCAAGTCGTTTATTACAGGCTTGTTATTTGTTTCGGCATTTTCGATGTATGCCTTTGCCAAGCGACTGGTCAGCGTGTATTATTCACCAAGCTTTACGAAGACCCGTATTTTTGCCATTATGGTGGGTTCGTTGTTTTATGCACTGAATCCGTGGGTTATTTTTCGTATCCAGCATATTTATTTGCTTTGTGGCTATAGTTTGTTTCCGTTAATGCTGCGATTTTTTTTCAGTGCGGTGGACCCCAAGTTTCAAATTCAACAAATTAAAAACTATCATCCCCATAAATTGTATCAGCGGAACTGGATTGACCTGTTCCTGCTGGCTGCGGTATTCACCGTTAGTGCTGCCGCCATTCATTATTTTTTCTTCGGGATGATTTATTTGGGATTGTTCACCATGTTGCTCCTGCTCAAACTGACCTGGACCCATCGTAAAGCTGGGCGCGTCTATTTACAGCCCTTATACGGTAACTTTTTGCGTAAAGGCATGATTTTTGGCGTGTTTTTCGGTCTGCTCAGTTTTTATTGGTTGTCCTTGTATGTAGGCAGCATGTTGATGGACGCCCAAGCGTCTCAGCATAATATCAACGTCGTGGATACGTTGTCTCTGTTTAGCCGTAACAGCAGTTTATATAATGTGGGTTATTTACTGAGCTATTGGTGGCCCATGTTCTCTTTTTCCTCACTGCCTGCGATGTTTTATGTAGGTGGGGGGGTCTTATTGCTATTGATCGGGTACGCGATGGGGACACGTTCACATAAAAATCCGATCATTTTGATTTTCTCGCTCCTTACGCTGTTATTTATGGTTGCAGCCACAGGAACGACGTTTCCGTCCATTGCCAAGTGGTTTGTTATTCTGGTTACGAAAACCCCCGTGATTGGTTCAGTTTTCCGTGATCCTAACAAATTTATCGGGCTGCTTTCCCTTAATTTCGGCGTGCTGCTGACCTTTGGCGTTATTCAATGTATGGAATGGTTTGGATCATCGCCGCTACAGCGTGTGTATAAAAAGCTAGCGGTTGTTATCGTCATCTTGTGCCTGGGCGTGTATTTGGCTCCCTTACGTACCCAGTTCATTGAGGGCTACTACAAGCCGGTACAAGTGCCGAAGGCTTATAGTCAATTGGCTGAAAAGCTGACTGATCCAGATCGTTTTGACAGCAAGGCACTGTATTTTCCGATTGCTGACAATATGATTCAAAGCTATAACGGAGTAGCGACACCCAAATGGAATAAAGGAAAAACGGCCACTGAGAAGGCGACTGGAGATTTTCAGGTGTACTCTTCTCCGAAAAATACGATCTTTCATCATGAAGGCAACGATCCCGGTATTACATACTATATGAATTTTCTGCAGTATGTTATGGACAACGGATTAAGCTCACGATTAGGCTGGCTATTCTCTACCTTTGGGGTTAACCAGTTGGTCTACCATGATGAATATGAGGGACAGGAGCAGCGGCAGGATTTTCACCTGTCTCAGCTGGAAGGTCAGACCGGGCTGAAACGTACGTACAAGAACGACTTATTTTCCATATTCAATCTTGATCAGGCACCGCCCTATATGAATATTCTTGCAAGTAAAATTGTGACACCTTACGGATTTAGCCGTTTGGAGAGCTACAGTCATTTGCCTGGTTTTGATTTTAGTCGCTTTGGCGTGTTGTTCAGCGCGTTGAAGCCTGAGTTAAACACCATTCAGACGGTCAACAAAGGGGATTATGTGGAAGCAGCCTCCTTTAATGACTTACTGTTGTCACAGCTTCCGGCAGAGGATTACTTGCGTCCTTTTGATGCCATTGAGGATGGCAATGCCTTTTTAAAATGGTCCAAAACTTTTGCTTCAACCAACGATTGGTTATGGTACTTATCTTCTCAGAATATAAGAAACTTCCCGTTTGATATGGAGATGGATGCAGGGATTGCAGTCACTTTTGCCAGTAAGAAGCTGGATGTGGCGCCTTATCAGATGAGCAGTATTGAAGGGAAAACGGTGCTGGATTTTGACTCGATGCTGAGAACTGAAACCTTTTTCAAGCCGGATAATCCGCAGTTGTTCAGTGTGCAGGCTAACCCTCGTGAGGAATCCAACAATGTGCCTACACTGCACGGCGAGATTATGAAAGGAGATCCGAGTAATATATGGCAGGTTGCCAGATCGGGATTACTGGAAGCCAAGGAAAATAACCCGTATCAGTTCCACATCACCGTTTCTGGTCGCGGGACGAACAAAATGCATGTAAAAATGAGGTTTTATGATAAGCAAATGCGTGAGCTGGGCGTTAGCTATGTCGTGGCACCTTCAGAGGGCTATAACTTTGACAGTCTAAAATTTTACGGGGAATACGTCTCACCTCCTGGAAGTTATTGGATGCAAATGGATTTGTTAACCCTCCAGCGTCCGCAGCAAAAAAATTACTGGTGGATTCATGATATCCAGCTGCGTGATTTGGGGCAATATAGCAAGCCCAACACGTTTACGATGCACAAAAAATTGGAGCAGTCTCAAACCTCACATGTATATGCTAGAGTGTTCATGAATAAGGCAGGCGGGAAATTGCAAGTCACACTGCCGGATGGAGTGGTTAACATCAAGACTCATGATGAGGGATTAAACCAATTCCAATGGGTCGATCTGGGGGAGCATGTTTTTCCCAAAGGAGATACTCCGGTCACAGTGAATAACCTGCAAGGCTTTAATGCGGTTAATCAATTTGCGATTGTCCCAGTGGATCAGCTGGATCAATTATCTTTTCCGGTGGAGCAGGCACTGAAGCGGGGCAAGCTCTTTTTCACCTTGGAGGCAGAGAGCGATTTTAACGCCCAAGGGAACGTGCAGACAGAACGTGCCTTACCAAGACTTAGTATGGGGCGGGGGATCAGCTACCAAAAAGGGACATTAAGCAGAGAAGTGGAAGTCGTCAAAACAGGAACCTATAGCGCAGCAATTTTGGCTAATCTGCCTGCCGGATACAAGGGATCTTTAACAATGAAATGGACGAATGAAGAAACTGGAAAACTACTGACCAGAACGATTCGTACGGGTGAGACGTATAAGCAGTTACCCGCTACCTCAATATCCGAAAAGCAAGTTATTGAAACGGTGCCTAATCAGGATGGTTTTGCCAAGAAAATCATACAAATTCCCGGTCTGCTGAATGATTATGGCCGGGTCGAATTTAGAAATCTGTTCTTAACCAAGGGAAAATATCGCTTAACCCTTGTCCTGGACAGTCAGGTGCCGTCATTGAGTGGTTTTGAAGATATTCATCGAATGAACGGTCAGGAAGTGACCGTGATGCCTGGGCAGGACACGAAGGAATCATTGAGTACGGATGTTGGCTGTGTAGCAGATATTCGACCTGGCCAGACGAACCTGTCCATCAAGAACAAAGAACTGTCAATCCGTTACGCACCTAGCTATTCTTGTGACTGGAATATTTATGCGTCCCAAAAAATGAAGGCAGAGCCGCTGCAAGAGTACGCTGTGCAGTTGGATGCGCGATCAGAAGAAATTGGAAGTCGGCACATGAAGGTCATTTTTTTAAATAAAATGTCCCAAGTTCTTCAAACCTCCTATATTGATGAGGTAGAGGAGAGAGATAAGGAGCAATGGAATCATTATGATCAAATCGTGAAGGCTCCGGCAGGAACTGCCTTGATGCAGTTTCAGATATTGGCGCATGCGCACAAGAAACAATCAGGCTTGTTTCAAATGAAGCAATATTCCATCATTCCTTATCAAGCGATGATTACAGTGGATCAATTTACGCTGTTTGAGGGAACGGATATGGATACCTTTTTTATGGCACCACATGCTGCGGAAAACATTCAGGCTACTCGTGAAAATTCCATGGAACGCAGCTTTACGCTATATAATCCAATGCATCAGCAGGTGCTCATCCGGGAGACAGAATCCCCTAATCCACTCTGGGAGTTCAGGCTGGGTAGCGAAAATCAGCGAGCGCGTCTGTCTGTGAATGGAGTAACGACCGGATTTATAACGAATGGCAGCGGAAACGGTAAGGTTGTCGTTATTCTGGCTTCTGCCTACCGTTTCGGCTGGGTACTGTTTGTCATAGGAATATTGGGTGGAGTAGCTTGTTTTCTTCCTTATGGGCGATGGAAAAGGCGGAAGCTTCCATAAAGAAGCAAGCCGCCCAGAGGGGCTAGACGTTACGATACAGCTACATCTCGTATTTGTAGCCTCTACCCCAAACGGTGCGGATATGCTGAGGATTTTTAGGATCACGTTCGATCTTTTTGCGGAGGCTGGAGATATGTACGTCGATGGTACGATCCAGATAAGCGCCATCTCCGCCTTTAACTCGATCCATCAGCTCGCTGCGGGTAAAAACTTTCCCTGGGTTGCTGGACATCTCTTTTATAATGGAAAATTCGATGTGAGTAACTTCGATTTCCTGGTCATCGACCAACAGGCTATGACGGTAATCATTCACCCAAACTCTTACCTTTTTAAGCTTTTGAGTACTCGTTTGTGATTCAGTGAGCATGTTGCTGCCACTGCGGCGCAGCAAGGCTTTGATACGGGCGTTTAGCTCTCTCAGGCTGAAGGGCTTGCATAAAAAGTCATCTGCTCCGTCGTCTAGAGCCTTTATTCTTGTATTCAGCAGGGTATTATTAGAGATGACGAGCACGGGAACCGTGGTAAATTGACGGATGTGATTGATCAGCTCACATTCGATTTTACCGGAAAACATTAGAGCGGTCACAATAATATCCGGCTTAAAGTGCATTAATGTAGGAATTGCGAGTTTATGATCATAGATTAGTTCGGTCTGATAGCCTTCCTCTTGAAGATGAAGAGCAATCATATCAGCCAAACTTTTTTGGCCTTCAATGATGAGTATTTTTGTAGACATGACTGACATCTCCTGTACGGACAAAGATACAATTAACATGGCATAACGATGTATGTTCTACGATGTTACATACTTATGTATTCGGCAGAAGCACGAAAAGCAAACAGTCCTATAATGTAAGAAAAATATTAACTTAAAGGAAGAAGGTTGCATCTTTGCGAATGATTTTATTATCCGGAGGGTCGGGTAAACGTCTATGGCCCTTATCCAATGTGAACCGCCCCAAGCAGTTTCTTTCCATCCTACGTCATGACGAGCGACCGGAAAGCATGCTGCAGCGGATATGGAGACAGTTAGATGAGGCGAGCTTGGCAGAGCAAGCTTATTTTTCTACGAGTGGAACTCAGGTCGAACTGATTCAGGGGCAAATTGGTGGAGACGCTGTGGTCATTGAAGAACCGACTCAGCGGGATACCTTTCCAGCCATTTCCCTGGCTACGGCCTACTTGCATGACATTGCAGGCGCATCACGCGACGAAATCGTAGGGGTCATGCCGGTGGATGGCTATGCGGGGGATGAATTTTTCGAGCATCTGCGCAGGCTTCCTTCGATATTAGAGCAATCCGGAAGCCATATCACATTGATGGGGGCTGTTCCAACGGAGCCCTCGGACAAATATGGATATATTGTGCCTTCATCTCCTTTGCTTGACCAGGAATATTATAGAGTGAGCTCATTTGTAGAAAAGCCTGATCTGATCCGATCCGAAGCATTGATCCGTGAAGGAGCGTTATGGAATTGCGGAGTGTTTGCTTTTAGAATCGGCTTTTTAATGGATGTTCTGACGCAAATGGGTTTACCAGTCGATTATGAGTCACTTTCGACAAATTACGCGGATTTGCCGAAAACCAGCTTTGATATTGCGGTAGTAGAACACACTCGTAAGCTCTCCGTGCTCCCATATCATGGAGAATGGAGAGATTTAGGAACATGGGATTCGTTGGTGCGGGAAGTGAGTTCAAAGCTGAGTGGCCCCGGGTATATTTCAGAAGCATCACATGACTCGCATATCATCAATGAACTGGAGATTCCGGTCAGCATCTGGAATGTCCCCAACATTATTGTCGTTGCTGGGCCAGATGGCGTGTTGGTTACGGATCGACAATCATCCACAGGAATTAAGGATATGGTAGCTGAAATTGAAATTGGACCGCGTTTTGAGGAGCGCTTTTGGGGGAAGCAAACGGTCTTATCCCATCAACAAGCAGCCAGCGGGTTACAAACGGTCACCAAACGTGTGGTTATTTCGAACGGGAGATTTATCAGTTATCATGAGCATCAGTTTCGAAAAGAAGTGTGGACCATTGTCTCAGGAACCGGAAGCGTCTGTATCGATGGGATGACACAGACGGTCAGCCCCGGCATGGTCATCGTTGTGGAACCGGGTGCCAAGCATTTTATAGGAGCCGTAGAGGGAGATTTGGAATTCATTGAGTCACAAATCGGACATATGGTATCCGAAACAGATATTATCCGATATGAATTTCCCGATTCGGTGGATGCTCGTATTGTATAAGAGGCCCAGAATGTAGGAACGAATGGGTAAAAACGAGGTACAGACGAAGCCTACGAGGAGAGCTAGGAACTATTTTTTAACCAAGCTTTGACGACTAGGAATTCTCAATAAAAAGGTATTCATGCGTTGTTCGCTTGAATACCTTTTTTGCATGAACAGCTCGTATTGTTCTTAATGAAATGAATAGGAAAGAGGCTTATAAAATGAGCTTTTTGGAGGTTAGCCACTCTTTGACAGCATCTGTACTGAGATCTCTTTTCGGTGTCCATTCTATTTTATCCACCAACTTGCCGTTTCTGAATTCTGCAATCGTAGGGGTATATTTTACGTTGTAATCGGCTTTAAATTTATCCCATTGGGATTTGTCCTTATGAATCTTGTGAACGTTCAAAAAAGTAATTTTGGAACCCAGATTATACTGTTCAATCATCTTGTTAAAGTTAGGCTCAAACCGATTGCAGTCGCCACAACTGGGTCTGCCAACATAGACGAATACACTTTGGTCCTGCTGAATCAATTGTTTAAAACCATTGATTGTAACCGCATTCAAGTGGTCATATATTTCGGGGTAATTGCTTTTGCTCGCTTGGATCTCTTTATTTTTCTGCTGAACTACCTGCTCTAAGTCTTGAAATTTGACTACAGCTGAAATAGCAATACCAATGATAAGCAATACAATGACACTTAACCCGGCGATATATCCTTTTTTCACAGAAATCCTCCTTTTTTTACAATCTCAAACTTACAATATATGATATTTCCATTTTTAGCTGTAACACTTGTCTCATAATGCATAAAAAAGAAGCTTTCCATTTGGAAAGCTTCTTGTAGTCTCAACGTTAATGTTAGACTACAACAGTCAACAAGTAATCCTCACGTTTCACTTCAGGTTCTATTGTGCTCAGTACATCCAGGTATTGAGCGGAATTGGTTACGATGATTGGCGTAGTCGTTGTATAACCTGCTGCTTTAATTTGTTCGATATCAAATTCAAGCAACAATTGCCCTTGCTTCACCACATCACCCTCTTTGACGCGCTTGTCAAAGAATTGTCCTTTCAGTTTCACCGTATTAACACCAACGTGAATCAGAATTTCTGCTCCGCCATTGGAAGTAATACCGATGGCATGTCCGGTCGGGAATACGGTCGTGATCGTTCCGTTAACAGGGGATGTCAGCACACCTTCTGTAGGATCGATCAAGATTCCTTTTCCCATAGCGCCTGAAGCAAAGGCAACATCAGAAGATTGTTCCAATGGCAGCACTTTACCTTGCAGCGGACTTACGAGAATTTCTTTTTCAATGGCTGCTTCTTTCTTTGCGGGTGCGGCTTCTGTTTTTGCAGTTTCTTCTTTCGGATCGTCAAAGCCCAAAATCATAACCAACACAACAGCGAGTATAAAGGCAACGAGTAAGCCGATAACAACCCATAAGAATCCAGCTCCAAAATAAGTTGGCAATGCCAGCAAACTAGGCAGGGAGAAGGACTTTGCAGTTGCCCCGCCGGAAGCGATAATAGCGCCCCCGATACCACCAGAAATACAAGCGTAAATGAAAGGCTTTTTCAATTTCAAAGTTACGCCATAAATCGTAGGTTCAGTAATCCCGAATACAGCTGCCAGTGTGGAGGAACCAGCCAATGCTTTCATTTGAGTATTTCGTGATTTCAGGAATACCCCGAGTGTTGCACCTGCTTGAGAAAGTACGGCTGCTGTAAGCATTGGAAGCATCGTGTCATAACCCAATGTTGAAATATTGGACAGCATGATTGGAACGAAACCCCAGTGTACACCGAAAATAACAAATACTTGCCAGAATGCCCCGGCAACAGCCCCAGCAATCAATGGGCTTAAATTGTATACCCATGTAAAACCATTCGCCAAGCCTTGACTGATCAGATTACCGACTGGACCAAAGGCCAAAAACGTCAATGGAACAACGACCAGCAGTGATAGCATAGGTACGATAATATTTTTTACCGATTGATGAACAAAGGAATTAAACCAGCGTTCCACATAGGATTGTACCCATACCGCGAGAATAATGGGGATTACGCTGGAACTGTATTTAATTAAAATGATTGGAATCCCGAGAAAAGCCAGTTTTGCTGGATTGTCCACCGCTGCAATCACATCTGGGTAGACGAGTGCTCCAGCAACTGCAACAGATACAAAGGCATTGGTCTTAAATTTACGAGATGATGTAATAGCCAGGAATATAGGCAAGAAATAGAATACACTGTCCGAAGCAGCGTTCAGAATGAGATACGTACCGCTTGCAGTATCAATCCAATGGAGCGACGAAATTAAGGCCATAATCCCTTTGAGCAAACCTGCTCCGGCAAGAGCCCCCAAGAGAGGAGAGAAAATGCTCGAAATGATATCGACTGCTTTGCCGAGAACATTCGTTTTCTCGGAAGATGCTTCTTTTTTCGCATTTGGATTGTCCGCATCCTGCAGATTTGTTTCTGCCATCATATGCTCAAACACTTGACCTACATTGTTACCGATGACCACTTGGAACTGGCCGCTGCTTTCCACCACTGTAATGACACCAGGCGTTGCTTCCAGTGCAGCTTTGTCTGCTTTTGTACGATCTTTTAATTTAAATCTCAAGCGTGTAGCGCAATGGAATACCGAATTGACATTCTCTTCGCCGCCAACGAGAGTCACTATTTTTTTGGATAGCTCTTTATCACTCATGTTCAGAACTCCTTAAGTGTTATTCTTGCTACGGATAGGATTTACTGTTTACATTTGTTGCTAAGATGCGCTGGCGTGCATCTTTTTCACCTTGTAAACAAGAAAAACCTAAACTCGTGGTGAAAACGACGCACTTCTCCTACAAGGGTATGTCGATTTCACCATCAGTTTAGGTTTTGCCTGCCTTACCAGTCACAATCCATGAACGATGAGGATATGAAGTTTTTTAGCCTGAAATGTTATTACGTTCAGTTACCCGATGAATGTGAATCGTCAGATATACATATTCATCCTTGCTTAAATATTGATCATATGTTTTTTCTAGGTATTCATTAATTTTTTGGGCACACGCAAAAGCTTCGGTATAGGTTTGCTTTACCTGGTTGTACAAAAATTCTTCACCACTGTAAATGACCTCTTTGCGAATCACTCGCATTGCAAAGTATTGCAAATGGGTCAAAAATCTCGAATAGCTAAAAGAAGTCTCATCCAGCACAATCCCGTAATGATACGTAATAATGTTTAATATATGTTGGACAATCTCAGTCATTTTCAGCGTGGCCTGCATCTCGTTACCGTCGATCCGGGCATTCACCATATGCAATGCGATAAATCCAGCTTCATCTTCGCCCAATTTTACACCGAGCGTATTTTCAATCTTTTGCAGAGCATCCAGTCCAACTGCAAACTCTTTTTTGTAAAAGCGTTTAATTTCATACAGCATCGCGTTTTTGAGTGCCAATCCTTTTTCTTCCCGCTGTATGGCAAAATGAATATGGTCGGTCAAAGTTAAATAAATGTTATCACTTAACTCCGTATCCAGCACCTCTGCTGCATGGGTGACAATTTCATTCACGACCTCCAGATGAGATACGGGAATATCGTTCAGCAGCTCGGTTAGTTTGGCCGTGAACTCGTTTTCATTTAACATGAAAATCTTATCTATTTTATGATCATCGACTGGGTCGCCAGCCACTTTTTTGAAGGAAATACCTCTTCCCATGACGATGACCTCTTTGCCTTTATCGTTTTTAGTCAACAGGACGTTGTTATTGAGCACCTTCTCAATAATCATTGAAGTTCCCCCTCCCATCCTTTACCAATAAAAAATGCCCAAGCACAATTCAATACTATTGTTAGCAATAGCACTCAATTGAACTCAGGCATTGCCCGCATCACCGGTCACAATCCTTCGATATAGTGCTATTGTAGCACAAAAAAAAGCGATTTCAACATTTTTTATTCTCTTTCGACAAAAAATATTTCATATCAAGGCCCAATTGCCTAATTTGCAAGTCAACTGACCCTTAAGTGGTCGTACGCTCAATGAGACTGTATTCCAGCGAATGAAGCTTCATCTGGCGTCCAATCAGCTCAGGGGAAAGCATGAAAAAAGCATTTTGCGCCTGAGCCATAATGGGATTTTGAACCGTTGTAATTCCCATGGTGTGCGACAGCTCCGTGTTATCGAACCCAACAATCGCCAGATCTTCCGGTACCCTCAGCTTTTGTCTGCGCGCTTCGCAGAGAATGCCCACGGCTACATAATCGTTAGCACACAAAATAGCCTCCGGAAATGCCTCCCGATGCTGTAACAAATTACGTACGACCTGTTCGCCATCACGAATGTTATAAATAGAAGAATAGTTCCAATGCGGCCGCACTGGCAGATTGTGCTCATTCATGATCTGCTTATAAGCTCGTTGTCTACTGTGGGTATTAATGCTGCTTGGACGACCAAAGGCATTGGCTATACGAGTATAGCCTTTTTGTATCAAATGCTTTAGTGCTAGCATGTATCCTTCATACTGATCCATAGCGACGGAACGAATATCAGTATGCTCCATTCGTTGCCAGGCCACAATGGGGCCATATTTGCAATAGGTACTCAAAAAATCAGTGTCATTCACGCAGGAAATGATGACCAGCGCATCGACTCTTTTTCTTTTTAAATCCTCGAAAGCCTGAAGCTCCTTCTTCTTGTCTTCTCCCGAAGTATAAATAATGGTTTGGAATTCATATTGTCCAGCGATTTCCACAAAGCTGTCCAGAAAGGCCAGAACAATTTCATTAATAGTTGAAGTAATGATGCCAATCTGGAGCGTCTGACCCTTGGATAGAGAAATCGCATTTCGATTAGGAACATAATCCAGCTCCTGCATGATTTTTAATATTTTAGCTCTGGTTTCTTGGCTTACATGTGGGGACTGATTTAACACTCTGGATACCGTAGCCTTGGAAAAGCCCGCCAGTTTTGCAATTTGATCAAGATTCGACATGATGCTTCTCCTCACATAAGAAAAAAATACTTGATATGAAACGCGTTACAACAATTAGGATGCTCATGAGGGCATTACGTCTATTTTAAAGCATCTATTAATGCATTTCAAAGGAGAACGGTTGCCGGGAGATATTGATTCAAGGATTGTAAGTTTATCGTTGGACTTCACAAATTTTTCACTTGTAATAAGCTGAAAGTTTTCTGTATAATAAATAAAAATTTCATATGTCTGGTTGATGTTTGCGGGAGATGGAATGAAAATTCCGACCGAAGGGGCAAAACTCTCAGGTGCTAAGGCTGGTTACAGCAATATGCGGGGACCGTAAACGGACAGAACTCTGGAGAGACCCTTAATTGGGCGCCGAAGGTGCACCGCAGAATAACATCTGCTTAAACTCTCAGGCAAAAGGACAGAGACGCGAATAACCTGTGACAGGGAATACTCTAGGCTTTTTAGAGATAAAATCCTGTACAAATTGGTTTATTTTTCGTGCCTTTAACCTCTCCAGGAGTCGAATCAACGGATTTGACTCTTTTTTGTTTTTTAATATGCTGGAGGAGCGGGTTGAAATGAATTTGGTACATTTATTGGAAACGATTGACAGTTGGATGTGGGGAGCGCCGCTTCTAATTCTCGTCATGGGCACTGGGTTGTGGCTAACGATCCGTCTGAAGATGCTTCAGATTATTCGATTGCCTTTAGCGCTCAAGCTAATTGGTAAAGCGCCGGACGAAGGCAGCGGGGATGTCAGTAGCTTTGGAGCATTGAGTACGGCACTCGCAGCTACTGTAGGTACAGGAAGTATCGTCGGTGTCGCAACAGCGATCAAATTGGGTGGGCCCGGTTCATTATTCTGGATGCTGGTTGCAGCTTTTTTCGGGATGGCAACCAAATATGCGGAAGGGTTATTATCCGTTAAATACCGTGTTAAAGACCGGAACGGACAATTTTCGGGTGGTCCGATGTATTATATTGAAAACGGGCTTGGCCGCCGTTTCAAGCCGCTGGCGATGTTGTTTGCCTTTTCTGGTATTCTTGTAGCATTATTTGGAATCGGTACTTTTCCGCAAGTAAAGGCTATCGTTTCTTCTACGGAGAGTAGCTTTGGCGTGCCAACAGTAGTTACAGCAATCATTATTTCAGTGTTGACGGCTGTTGTTACGATTGGAGGACTCAAAAGTATCGCCAAGGTATCCACAAAGATTGTTCCATTCATGTCGGGGCTCTATATCGTGGTTTGTTTAATCGTACTCATTAAGTTTGCAGGAGAGCTTCCTCATGCGATCGCGCTAGTATTACAAGGGGCTTTCTCGACAACATCTGCGGCGGGTGGTTTTGCCGGAGCCACGATTATGCTGGCAATGCGAAGCGGAGTTGCCAGAGGGATCTTTGCAAATGAAGCCGGTTTGGGAAGTGCGCCAATCGCAGCAGCAGCAGCTAAGACAAAATGGCCCGCAGAACAAGGGCTAATATCCATGACGGGCGTTTTTATCGATACGATGATTATTTGTAATTTGACAGGATTTACATTGCTGGTTACGGGAATATGGAGTGGAAATGATGATGGAGGTCTGATGACTCAACATGCGTTTTCCAGTGCCTTTCCGGCTGGAGCAGAGCTCGTGACGATTAGCCTTATTTTATTTGCGTTCACAACGATACTTGGCTGGAACTACTACGGGGAACGCTGTGTTGAATATTTGCTTGGGGTCAAGTGGATTAAACCATACCGTTATCTGTTTATTATACTGGTTGCCGGAGGCGCGTTCATCAAGCTCGATGCCATCTGGCTGCTGGCAGATATTTTTAACGCAATGATGGCTTTTCCGAACCTGATTGCATTGCTCGGCTTGTCAGGAATTGTAGTCGCCGAAACTCGCACTTATATGAATACTTTGTATCCTAATAAGAAAAAAGGGATTCTTGCAGGTGCCAATGTAGGGGCTGCTATCCAAGTAGAAGAAAAAGGACAAACAGTTAATTCATAAATACTAAAAGGGGTGCTCTCAGCCATCACAGGCTTGAGGGTACTCCCTTTTGAATGTTATCGCCAACATGAGGAATATCATCCTCTATCCGTACGTGGGATGATTACATGGCAGCCGGAGAACAACTTCTGTTATAGGAAGATCGCACGTGTTTAAGTCAGGGGATTAGCTTATGACATTAATCGTTGTATCTCATCTTTCAGAGCTTCGGACCGAGTACCGAAAATAACCTGCAGGGTACCGTTCCCCAATCTGATGATCCCCGATGCTCCGAGCTGCTTAAGAGCTTGATCGTTAACCGCTTTGTCGTCTTTGACGACAAGGCGTAGCCGCGTGATACAGGCATCAATGCTTTGGATATTATCTGAACCGCCGAGATAGGCTAGGATCTTGTCTGCCTGACTGGACGGAGTGTTGGATGAGGTGCTCGCCTTTCCAGCAGGTACGGATTCGTTAGTCTTAGACAGGAGATCATCATCTATATCGTCTTCACGCCCGGGAGTCTTTAGGTTGAATTTGAGAATGATGAAGCGGAACAGAAAGTAATAAACGAAGGCGAAGACAAGCCCGATTGGGATCATTCGCAATGGGTGGGTGGAGAGCTTCATATTGACCAGATAGTCAATGAGTCCTGCTGAAAAAGAAAAGCCAAGCTTGACATCTAGTAGGTATACGACCAGACCGCTTAGCCCTGTCAGCAGAGCATGAACGCCGTAAAGTAATGGCGCAATGAACATAAACGAAAATTCGAGGGGTTCAGTAATTCCAGTGAGGAACGATGCCAGCGCAGAACCGATGAAAATGGAAGCGACCGCTTTACGTTTTTCCGGCCTAGCTGTATGGATGAATGCGAGAGCCGCTGCTGGCAGAGCAAACATCATAATGGGGAAGAAGCCAGACATAAACATACCTGCCGATGCATCGCCTGCAAAAAAACGCGTCAGGTCACCATGAACGACTTCACCTGCTGCATTGGTATAGTCACCAATTTGAAACCATGCGATTGAGTTCAACACATGGTGCAGACCGAGCGGGATCAGTAGTCGATTGGCAATCATGAACACCATGGATCCGACTCCGCCAAAGCCGACTATCCAGTTGCCGAAGGCTGCAATTCCATCTTGTATCGGACTCCAGATCATGCCGAGCAGAATGGCCAGAATCATGGTCGTAAAGGCTGTAATCATGGGTACAAAACGTTTGCCTGAAAAAAATCCAAGCCAGTCTGGAAGTTGAATATTGTGATATTTTTTGAATAAAAAAGCAGACCATCCGCCGATAAAAATACCGCCCAATACGCCCATATCCAGTTTGACATCGTCGGGAATATACGCAAATATACCCGGTACTGCTGCCAAAATACGGGTTAGCACCAAATAGGCAATGACTGCCGAAAGTGCGGCTACCGCATCACCTGCCAGACCAATAGCAACACCGATGGAGAAAATGAGCGCCAAGTTGCCGAAGATTGCACCCGCCCCTTCGTTCAGAAAAGGAGTGACATAATGATTCAGAAATCCACCGATTCCAGAACCAAGTGGAATGTCCGTTTCATAATTAATGAGAGCTAGCCCTTGCAAAATCCCTGCGGCGGGTAAGGTAGCCACTGGAAGCATTAACGACTTTCCGATTTTTTGCAGAAATTTCAGCATAACATTCTTCCCTTCTTCATCAAGTTTGGGAGTGTCGTATTCATCCTGAAATCTTTACATTCAGCCATTTTTTCACATCATAAATCGGGCAGTCTAACATGGTCAACGATTATTTTAGAATATGAGAAGACGTAAATCCGTAGTTGACATCGCTTACATGCTTATATAATATCAAATTTAAGTTAATAATCGTGACGGAGACAAGAGAGCCACGCAGACATCCCATGGTACAGCACAGGGTTGGTTTGTGATGGCTTTCCTTTTTTGCGCGATGAAAACGATCAGAATCGGATGATCTATTGAGGAGGTTGGTTGTATGTCGCCATACGCAGCCGAATTCATAGGGACAATGATTCTCATTGCCCTAGGTGGCGGAGTGTGCGCAGGGGTGTCCCTGAAAAAGTCATTTGCTCACGCTTCCGGCTGGATTGTAATTGGAATGGGATGGGGGCTTGCGGTAGCTATTGCAGTGTATGCGGTCGGTCAAATCAGCGGAGCGCATTTGAATCCGGCAGTTACACTCGCGTTGGCATTTCAGGGTAGTTTTCCATGGCAGGATGTTCCCGGCTATATTGTGGCCCAGCTTCTTGGAGCCATGGCAGGTGCAGTGATCGTCGTTTTACACTATTGGCCCCACTGGAAAGAGACAGAGGACACGGCAACCAAGCTCGGTGTATTTGCGACAGGACCAGCTATTGATCATCCGTTTGCCAACGTGCTTAGTGAAATGATAGCTACTTTTATCTTTGTTCTTGCTTTACTGTCGTTTGGTGCCAATTCATTTACAGACGGTTTGAAACCGCTGATTGTTGGTTTTTTGGTTGTCAGTATCGGGTTATCCCTTGGAGGCACAACGGGCTATGCCATCAATCCAGCGAGGGATTTTGGACCGCGTCTGATGCATTATTTGCTACCGATTCCCGGGAAGGGAGCTTCCAACTGGGGATATGCATGGGTGCCTATTGTAGGACCGTTATTGGGGGGATCTTTCGCAGGGCCATTTTATCAGGCCGTTTTTAAGGGGAGTGTAACCCCGGCTTTCTGGATTTTATTAGGGGTCATCGTGGTGGTACTTTTGATTACCTTCCGCATCAGTCGTACTTATAAAAATCATAAAATCGATCACAAGCTTACAGCGTAAAAACGATGGATTTACACGGGGAGAGATGAATATGGAAAAATATATTTTGTCACTAGACCAGGGAACGACAAGTTCAAGAGCGATTTTGTTCAATAGCGAAGGAGATGTGGTGTACTCAGCCCAGCGGGAATTTCCGCAATATTTTCCTCACCCCGGCTGGGTAGAGCAGAATGCGAATGAAATCTGGAGTTCTATTCTGGGCGTTATTGCCTCCTGTCTTTCCGAATCCGGTGTAAAAGCAAATCAAATTGCTGCCATCGGCATTACTAATCAGCGGGAATCAGTGGCCGTGTGGGACAAAAATACAGGATTACCCGTGTATAACGTACTCGTATGGCAATCACGTCAAACCTCGGATATTTGTGATGAATTGAAGCGACAAGGGCATGAGGAGTTGTTTCACAGCAAAACAGGGCTATTGATCGACCCGTATTTTTCAGGCACTAAAGTAAAGTGGATCCTGGATCATGTAGAAGGCGCGCGGGAAAAGGCGGAACGAGGTGACTTGTTATTCGGTACGATTGACTCGTGGCTAATCTGGAAGCTATCCGGCGGAAAGGCTCATGTAACGGACTACTCCAATGCAGCGAGAACGCTGATGTACAACATTTATGAGCTCAAGTGGGATGAAGAGCTGCTGGACATTCTGGGGGTTCCGAAAATCATGCTGCCTGAGGTAAGGCCTTCTTCCGAGGTATATGCGCACACCGTGGATTATCATTTTTTTGGTCAGAATGTACCGATCGCGGGTGCAGCAGGCGACCAGCAGGCAGCCTTGTTCGGTCAGGCTTGTTACGAAAAAGGAATGATCAAAAACACTTATGGCACAGGCTGCTTTATGCTCATGAATACAGGGGATCAGCCTGTTGAATCCAAACACGGTCTGATCACGACCATTGCTTGGGGACTGGAAGAAGGCAAAGTACAATACGCGCTCGAGGGGAGTGTGTTTGTTGCGGGGTCCGCGGTCCAGTGGCTGCGAGACGGGCTGCGCATGTTCCGTGAGGCGAAGGACAGTGAGCCTTATGCCGCCCGTGTTTCCTCTACAGAAGGGGTGTATCTTGTACCCGCTTTTGTCGGCTTGGGCAGCCCCTACTGGGATAGCGAGGTACGTGGAGCGATGTTCGGTCTGACGCGGGGGACGACGAAGGAGCATTTTATTCGTGCCACCTTGGAGTCACTCGCTTATCAGACCAAAGATGTGCTTACCGCCATGGAGATAGATTCAGGTATTGCGGTGAAGACATTGCGTGTAGATGGAGGAGCCGTGTTGAACAATTTCCTGATGCAATTCCAGAGTGATATTCTGGATGCGACGGTAGAACGACCAGTTATCCATGAGACAACAGCATTGGGTGCTGCATGCCTAGCAGGTTTGGCTGTTGGATATTGGAAGAGTATGGATGAACTTCGTAAGCGGGTGAGGGTGGAAACCTCCTTTACCCCTACGATGGATGAAGCAACACGTGAAAGCCTGTACGAAGGCTGGAAAAAGGCTGTGAAGGCAACGATGGCCTACAAGTAGCAGCTTAAACGAAAGGGCTTTAGATCTTTAAACTGCAAAAAGGTGACTTCTGAATTCAACAGGAGTCACCTTTTTTAAGGTATGTGCTATCCCTCGACCCTCGTATGGTTCCAATTTTGCTGGGCTCCGCAGGAGGTGCGAATGACTAGTTCGGGCTCTACTTTAATACATTTCGTATTCATTTGTTTGTTCATCAGGTCAAACAGTACCATAGCGGCTAGACGGCCTATTTTTTGCTTGTCTTGTTTTACAGTCGTCAGTGGAGGATCGGTATAACGACAGGCTTCAATATCATCACATCCTATTACGGCGATATCCTCGGGTACCCTTAAGCCGCTTTCCTTGAAAGCACGGATGGCGCCAAAGGCCAGCAGGTCGGTAGCCGCAAAAATAGCTCTTGGTAAATCTCCTTGCTGTATCCACGCCTTTGCGATCTGGTACCCATCCTCTGCCGCATAGTCCTTACCATATACGATCCATTCGGGTCTTACATCAAGACTAAACCGCTTTAGTGAAGCGATAAACGCTTCCTCTCTCTGTTTGATAACCAAGGAGGGGCGTTCAATGCCTATAAAACCCATCTCGCGGTATCCATTCATGTAAAAGTGCTCAACAACCTTCATGGAGATCTTCTGATTGTCGGACATGATGTAGCAGGAACTGGCCCCAGTCAGCTCAATATCGACGCCGATGCAGGGGATGGGGCTGGCGTCGAGATCAAAAACACTTTTCTCCACTTCGTCTCCAGCAATAATAATACAACCGTCCACCGAAAAATATTTCGAGCGAGCTAAATAGTCCTCTCCATTATCGAGAAATTTCTCATTTGAAAAAAACAGCAGATCGTAACCAAGCAAGCCAATCTGCTTTTTAAAAACATTAATGATGTCCACAAAAAAAGGATGACTAAAATCGACATTCAGCTTGCCAGCGAATATAACGCCTACCAGATTGGATTTTTTGGTAGCAAGCGTTTTAGCCGAGGAGGAGGGTCTATAGCCTGTTTCCTCCATGATTTTAAGGACTCGCTGCCTGGTTTCCTCACTGATATCTGTGTAATTGTTTATGATTTTCGAAACCGTTGCTACTGAAACGCCTGCCATACTAGCTATGGTTTTTATATTCATGGAATCCTCCGCAACTAAACTGATTTAGTTAAATTGACTTTGTACTTCAAACTCAATGATTAATCGTATTCTATGCTACCTCATAGAAAAGAGTCAACAAAGCTATTCAAGGATATATTCAAATATTTTCAGGAGTAAGAACGATAATTTAACGTTGTTTTATGTTTTTATAATAATTTATAAAACGCTATTTACAAATACAGGCTATTCGATACATAATAGTAGCTGTAATTAACTAAACCGATTTCGTAAAAGTAAATGCATTTATTCCAAGATTACAACGGGGATTTTGCAATGCTGAAAAGTCATGGCTTTCATCACTCATTGTAATCGCTTCAATTTTAGTGTTAGCCGCCGCTTGCTTGCGGTATCCTGATTGTTACACTAGTCCTGGTTATTTTGTATATTTTCCTCCAGCGCTTTATTGTCGGCGGTGTAATAGCCGGAGCTGTGAAGTCTTGATTTCTAAAGGGAGGTATCGATTATGAGCGAAAATACCTTTGTATTTCCTGCCACATTTATGTGGGGAACTTCAACCTCTTCTTATCAAATTGAAGGTGGCACAAATGAGGGCGGCAGAACGCCCTCTATTTGGGATACTTTCTGCCAAATACCCGGGAAGGTGATCGAAGGGGATTGTGGAGATGTGGCTTGTGACCATTTTCACCGCTTTAAAGAAGACGTGCAATTAATGAAACAGCTTGGCTTTTTACATTATCGTTTTTCTGTGGCTTGGCCACGCATTATGCCCGCGCCCGGCGTGGTTAGCGAAGAAGGACTGCTCTTCTATGAGCATCTGCTGGATGAGCTTGAGTCGGTTGGGTTAATTCCAATGCTGACGCTGTATCACTGGGATTTACCACAGTGGATTGAGGACGAAGGTGGATGGATGCAGCGAGAGATTATCCAACATTTTAAAATGTATGCCTCTGTAATTATGGACCGATTTGGCGAGCGAATAAAATGGTGGAATACGATAAATGAGCCTTTTTGCGCCTCTATTTTGGGATATGGTACAGGAGAGCACGCCCCTGGTCATGAGAACTGGAGCGAGGCCTTTACTGCCGCCCATCATATTTTGATGTGTCATGGGATTGCGATCAATTTGCATAAGGAAAAAGGATTAACAGGTAAAATTGGCATTACGCTAAACATGGAACATGTGGATGCTGCTTCCGAGCGACCCGAGGACGTAGCTGCTGCCGCCAGAAGGGATGGCTTTATTAATCGTTGGTTTGCTGAGCCATTGTTTAACGGAAAGTATCCTGAAGATATGGTGGAATGGTACGGAACGTATCTGAATGGATTGGATTTTGTACAGCCTGGTGATCTGGAACTGATTCAGCAACCGGGAGATTTTGTAGGCATTAACTATTATACCCGCAGTATCATTCGAGCAACTAACGACGCCTCATTGCTGCAAGTAGAGCAGGTTCACATGGAGGAGCCAGTAACAGACATGGGATGGGAGATTCACCCTGAATCCTTATATAAGCTGCTGACGAGGATTGAGAAGGATTTTAGCAAGGGCCTACCCATTCTGATTACGGAAAATGGAGCAGCGATGAAGGATGAACTGGTGAATGGACAGATTGAGGATACCGGGCGTCAGCGCTATATTGAAGAGCATTTAAAGGCATGTCACCGCTTTATCCGGGAGGGAGGTCAGCTCAAGGGTTATTTTGTCTGGTCTTTCTTTGATAACTTTGAATGGGCCTGGGGATACAGCAAGCGTTTTGGTATTGTACATATCAATTACGAGACGCAGGAACGGACCCCCAAACAAAGTGCGCTATGGTTCAAGCGAATGATGGCGAAGAACGGGTTTTAAACAGAAAACCAGATGCAAGTTAGCAATAGCTTCAATTTATGTAGGCCGTCATGCTGTAAAGCAGAGCATGACGGCTTTTTTGTTTTATAAATCTTTGCGTCAGGCAGGGGATCTATGCAGAAAAATCTTGCAATTCCAATATGACAGGACAGTGGTCACTGCCTGTAATATGGCAATCGATACTTGCATCTATTAATTGCGGACGAAGCCGCTCCGAGACGAGGAAGTAATCAATCCGCCAGCCGATATTCCGTTCCCTTACCTTTGGCATATAGGACCACCAGGAATAAACATCCGTCCGATCAGGATACAAATATCTGAAGGTATCTATAAATCCGGCGGCAAGCAGCTGTGACATACGGTCTCGTTCCTCGGGCGTGAAGCCGGCATTTCCGTAATTGGCTTTGGCATTCTTGAGATCGATCTCCTGATGAGCCACGTTCAGGTCTCCACAAATGATGACAGGCTTCAGAGTGTCTAGTTGTTGCAGATAGTTGCGAAAACGGTCTTCCCATTCCAGCCTGTATGGCAATCGGGATAAGTCCCGTTTCGTATTCGGTGTGTATACATTGACAAGATAAAATTTTTCGAATTCCAGTGTAATCGTTCGACCCTCTGGCTCTTCATTTTCTTCAAGCCCATAATGCACAGAGAGCGGCTTGATTTTGGTGAAAACAGCCGTGCCGGAATATCCTTTTTTCTCAGCGTAATTCCAGTACTGTGAATATTCCTCCATGTTCTCCATGAGAATTTGCCCTTCTTGAAGTTTCGTTTCCTGTACGCAGAAAATATCAGCATTCGTTTCTTTTATATAAGTATAAAATCCTTTGTTTACACAGGCTCTTAAACCATTTACATTCCAAGATATTAATTTCATTTGATTAAACTCCTTACTACTCCACGCGATCAAGCGGTGTAATGGTATACCTTCGATTAAAAAGGCTGTCCCAGACAAGCGCTCGAACAGCACGACGAAAACAGCCTTTTCTACATAAAATAGGTTGTAATACGATGATAGGTTTCAATGTTATAGGGGGCTTATTTGCTAGAAAATAAAAAAAAGCTTCCTAAATAGGAAGCTTCGGCTATACGTCC
>NZ_JCAJRU010000020.1:0-33013 GCF_059447605.1 Paenibacillus sp. N119s
AAAAAAACCTCCACACCACGTTATGGGGTCAGCCCCGTCCCTGTCGTGGTCATGAAGGTTCTTATTTTATGTTCTTGCATTCTGTACAGGTTCACTTGATCTGTTTTTCTAAGCTTTAGGCTTCTCTTGTTTCCAGTTTCTAATCCCGTCATCCTCCAGAATCCCCAATGCGGCATCTGAAATATTAGGATCACGCAACAGAGCATCCTCGACTCTAAATTTAATATCATCAGCATCTGCCAACGTCATGCCCGGAGTAAGCTCGATCACCCCTTCGACGTGATAGTAACGCCCCTCCTGCAAAATACGCATTTGAGATATATCAGTCACATGTGTATCTGCCAGAATAATGGAAGCTACACGTTCTTCGATATCAGGAGGTGCAGATACACCAATCAAGCCCACCATGTTGTCATAACCGACCCGGAAAGCTACACCGACCATCAGACAGCCGATGAGTATACTCGAAATCCCGTCCAGCAGCTTAAAATCTGTCAGCGATGTGACAACTACAGCAAGCAGGGCAAGTACCCCGCCTGTCGTTGCCACCAAATCCTCATAGAACACCAAACGGGTTGGCGGCGCAGCACGCCCCACATGACGAAAAGCAGAGGTAAAGATGCCTAGCCCTTTGGCTTCCACTCTGGATTCATGCAGCACCTCTTTCATCGCTTTGCTCCATACAAATCCATCAACCGCCAATGACAAAACCAAGACTCCTACATTAATCCAAAATCCTTGCGCGGATTCGGCCGGATGCTGCAATAAATGAATTCCTTCCAATACAGTTTCATAGGCCATAATCGTTACGACAATAACAGCAACCATACAAAAAAGATTAATTACCCGTCCGAAGCCGGTAGGGAAACGTTTCGTAGGTTTTTTCTCTGCCAATACACTACCCGCAAATACAAACATTTGGTTCACTGCATCCGCTATGGAATGCATCATCGTAGCAAACATAGAGCCGCTGCCTGTCAAGGCAAAAGCAATCCCCTTAACCAGGGCAATGCCGGTATTACCCAACGCCGCCGAGCCCGAAGATTTATTTCCTTTTTTGACCATACTCCAAAAGGAGTCCTCTCTCTGTTTCACTTCCATCTTGCAGCTCCTCCTGAGGTATACATAATCTGACATATTCACATGATGCAATCGCTTGTTATGTATTATTTTTAACCCGTCCATATTCTACCTAACCAACTGGTGAGAATCAATACAATTGATAATATATGCCTTCAAAAAAGAATGCCCCATGCCCCCCTTCGGCATGAAGCATTCTCATTACAACCCACGATCAGACAAATACATCCTAACAGTTATCAGTATCTCAATTACCAACTAGATTTCGTAATGCCAGGTATTTGGCCTTTATGAGCCAGCTCGCGGAACGCAATACGGGACAGCTTGAATTTGCGCAGGTATCCTTTGGGTCTGCCTGTCAGCTCACAACGGCTTTTCAAACGGGTTGGAGATGAGTCGCGAGGAAGCTTTTGCAAAGCTTCATAGTCCCCTTTTGCTTTTAATTCACGTCTCAGATCTGCATATTTCGCTACAATTTCCTGACGTTTCTTCTCTTTTACGACTTTCGACTTCTTGGCCATGTACAGTTCCTCCTTGTTATATATGCCAATCAAAAAGGTTCTCCATCACTTTGACGTAAACGGAAGAACACAGGTATGGAATTACAAATAGTAATAATTACGATTAATATTCAATATACCGCTATTTCAAGTGGATTGTCAACCCAAGCGATTCGAAACACTACCATACGGTAAAAAGCCGTTGATCTAGCAGAACCGTTTCATTGTCCTAAACGGTCTGCCGTGTCAACGGCTGCAAAACTGGCTGACCTAACTCTGTTCATTCAGCCAAATGGCAAGCCACCCAGTGATCTGGACGAGCTTCACGATAAAACGGGATCTCTTGGGAACAGCGCTCGATTGCAAAGGGACAACGAGTATGAAACTTGCAGCCCGAAGGCGGATTAACCGGACTCGGAATATCCCCCTTTAGCAAAATGCGTTCCCTTTTCAGCTTCGGCACCGGAATAGGCACAGCCGACAGCAATGCCTTCGTATACGGATGCAACGGATTCCCAAATAGTTCGTCACGCGAAGCTGTTTCGACCATAGAGCCTAGGTACATGACGCCAATACGGGAACATAAATGCTCCACTACACTCAAATCGTGGGAGATGAACAAATATGTCAGACCTCGCTCGGCCTGCAATTTGGCAAAGAGGTTAATAACCTGCGCCTGTATGGACACATCCAGCGCTGACACCGGCTCATCGGCGATGATCAGATCCGGTTGAAGCGCTAGCGCGCGGGCAATGCCGATCCGCTGACGTTGGCCTCCTGAAAATTCATGGGGGAAACGGTCGATATGATATTCCGACAATCCGCACAGCTTGAGCACATCCAGCACGATTTGCCGGACCTCCTCTTTGATAGCTATACCGTGGTCGAGCAGCGCCTCTCCAATGGCATCTCCAATCCGCACACGCGGATTAAGCGAGCTGTACGGATCTTGAAAGATCAGCTGAATTTTGGGACGAAGTTCCTGCATCCCTTTGGCTGACAAGCTGTGTAAATCCACCCCTTTGTATTTTACGGTACCCTCCGTTTTATCCGTCAATCTAACAATCGTGCGGCCCACCGTGCTTTTACCGCTCCCCGATTCTCCCACCAGGCCGAAGGTTTCACCCTGACGGATCGTAAAGCTAATATCGTCTACTGCGCGCACGTGTCCTGTAGTACGATTCATAAAACCGGACTTCACCGGGAAGTACGTTTTTAAACGGTCTATTTCCAGCAACGGCTCAGCCATGAACAACCGCCTCCTCATACAACCAGCAGGATGCTTTCTGCTGAGCTGCAACTTCTTTTAATGTAGGCTCCTGTATACGACAAATGTCCATGCAATGCCCACAGCGGTCATGAAAATAACAGGATGTCGTCAGCTCTAGCGGATTAGGCACCTGCCCAGGGATGGAATACAGCTCCTTTTGGCGCTGATTAAGCACCGGTTTGGACTTGAGCAAACCCTGTGTATAGGGATGTTTGGGGTGATTGAATAGCTGCACCACTTCGCCTTCCTCAACGATCTTGCCCGCATACATCACAATGACGTAATCAGCCATCTCTGCGACCACGCCTAAATCATGTGTGATGAGCATGAGCGACATATTGGATTGGGCTTTAAGTTCACGCAACATGTCAAGAATCTGTGCCTGGATCGTTACATCCAGCGCCGTGGTCGGCTCATCCGCAATAAGCAGCTTGGGACTGCAAGAAACGGCAATGGCAATCATAATGCGCTGCAGCATCCCCCCGCTCAGCTCATGCGGATAGCTTTTTAAAATCTGCTCCGGTCGGGATATACCGACCTGCTCGATCAACTCCAGCGCCCGCTTACGGGCTTCCTTTCGGCTCATCTTTAAGTGCTCCATTAGCGGCTCCGACAGTTGTTCTCCAATGGTCATAACCGGATTTAATGAAGACATCGGCTCCTGAAAAATCATGGAGATTTCATGCCCGCGAATGGTGCGCATCTCGTTTCTAGTTAGCTCCAGCAGATCGGTTTCCTCAAAACGAATACTTCCACCGGCCACTTTACCACCGGGACTCTGAATCAGCCCCATGATCGACATGGCGGTAATACTTTTGCCACAGCCCGATTCACCGACAATGCATACCGTCTCCCCTGGCTTCACACGAAAGCTGATATCATCCACCGCTTTGACCATTCCTTCTTCTGTATAAAAATGAGTACTTAAATGTTCAATAGAAAGTAAATTATCCATGGTGTATGATCACCTACCTCTTATGTTTCGGGTCGAGTACATCCCGCAGCCCGTCACCCAAAATATTAATAGCGATGACTGTAGCAAAAATAGACAGACCTGGCGGTATCCACAACCAAGGCCGTTGCTGAAAATCCAATACATTGTTGGCGGCATCAATCATATTGCCCCAAGTCGGTGTCGTGGGCAGCACGCCAAGACCAAAAAAGCTAAGTACAGATTCACTCAAGATAGCTCCGCCAATATTCAATGTAGCGATAACGATCAGCAACGGCAAAATATTCGGCAGCAGGTGCTTAAAGAGCTTTCGGCGATTCGATAGTCCCAACACCGTCGCAGCTTGCATAAATTCCCGTTCCCGCAAACTAAGCATCTGACCTCTCACCATCCGTGCAATCCCCGGCCAGTTGACCAGACTCAGCATCAACATGACGATATACATCCGTTGATCAGGCGGAACCTTCCAGTCAGATAGCAGCGCCCCCATAATAAATAGCAACGGCAAACTGGGTATCGTCAGCAACAAATCGGCAATGCGCATAATGATTTGATCCATAATTCCGCGAAAATAGGCGGATATAACTCCCAGCGTCGCTCCTAAAACGACAGACAACACCATAGAAGCCAAACCCACCGTAAGAGATATTTGACCAGCCTGCATCACACGTGTCAGCACATCCCGTCCCAGCTTGTCTGTTCCTAGCCAGTGATGGATATTCGGCGCCTTGTTCATTAATAATATGTTTGTTTTGTTATCGGAATAAGGAGAAAATAACGGACCGATAAAACAGAGCAAAAACATAAATACCACAACAAGCAGTCCAGTCATAGCAAGCTTGTTTCTGAACAGCTGCCGGAGCGCTTGCTGCCACATTGAAGATTTGGTACTTATTCGCAGTCTGCCGTTGCTCTTGCTCAAATTACTGCTCACGGATGACATCCCTTAGCCCCCTTCTTACACTTTCACACGCGGGTCAGCAATGCGATATAAAATATCAGATAACAGCGTCCCGATCACGCTCAATATGGCAATCAGCATCGTGAAGCCCATAAGCAGCGGATAATCCCGAAGCGAAAAGGACTGCATGTACAACTGACCGATCCCGGGCCAGTTAAAAATCTTTTCAATAATCAGAGATCCGCCAAACAGCGCAGGCAATTCAAAGCCAACAAGCGTAATGGCAGGCAATAGTGCATTTCTCAATGCATGTGTAAAAAGCACCTTTCTTTCCTTTAAGCCCTTTGCACGGGCTGTGCGGATATAATCCTGCTGGATCACATCGATCATATTGCTGCGGAAGTAGCGGGTCAGCGAACCCAATCCTAGCAGTGTCATTACGATCACCGGCAAGGTCATGTGCTGGAAAACCTCCTTCACATACTCCATGCCTGTAGCGTTACTGCCCGTATTGAGCATCCCGCCCGGTGGCAGCCACTTCAGATCGACCGCCGCAATCTTGATCAGATACAGCCCGATAAAAAAAGACGGCACAGACATCGCGGCAAAAATCACCACCATGACCAGCGTATCGAACCACGAATACTGCTTATATGCAGCAACCACACCAATAATGACTGCAATCAGCCAGGTCAGAAAGGTGGACACAATAGCCAACAAAAACGAGTTCCAGATATATTCATTAAATAAGGTCAGCACCGGTTTCTGTTGGGCGAGCGAGTAGCCGAAATTACCATGCAGCGCATTGCCTAGCCAGTTTCCGTAGCGTTCAAGAATAGGCTTATTCAACCCGTAAATTCCCCTCAGCTCTGCCTTTCTCTCTGGCGATAGTTTCAGATTACCGCTAATGAAATCTCCCGGTGTCATGGCATACAGGAAAAAAATCATCATCGAAGCGGCCAACAAAATAATAATCATATAAGACAGTCTTTTCGTTAAAAACGAGCTCATGACAGACTCCTTTCAATTCATGGTCGGGCTACTCATGACGCGTCCTCCATTTGGCAGACCCCTTGATCCGAACCTGACGTTCTTCACAAGGGGCCCGCAAAGGTAACTTATTTAAGGGACCATTCGAACAGATTACCAGACAAGCCAATGAATGGGCTGACCTTTACATGTTCCATTCGACCATTGTAAGCATATACAGTCTTCTTGTAGTTGGTGAAAATAACGGGTAGTTCATCATTTAGCAGTACATATAATTCCTTATATATTTTCTTGCGTTCTTCCATATTCGTCGTAGCCAAACCTTTTTCATAGAGCTCTTTGAGCTTCGGATTGTTATATCCCTTGATTTCACCATTGACAAATGGCTCAATTCCATCCGATGGGTCTGTCAGCATGGCGGTCGAGAAGGCGGCGAGGTCGTAATCTTTTCCTTCTACTTTAGCGACCATTGCATTAAAGTCCGCAAAGATTTCCGGTTGCAGGTCAACGCCAATCGCTTTATAGTTCTCAGCCGCAAGCGCAATAAAGGTATCTGTTTCTGGGCGCTTGGAGGTCAGCAAGTGAATGGTCAATTTCTGGCCATTTTTCTCACGGATGCCGTCACTGCCTTCTACCCAGCCTGCTTCATCCAGCAGCTTTTTCGCTTGCTCCGGGTCGTAGTTGTATGGATTGATCCCATCGGTCGTGTATGACCAGAATATAGGAGAAGCCGGGATGTTGGCGACCGCCCCTGCTCCCTGAGCTGCGTCAACATAAATGCTTTTGCGATCCAATCCATAGGTCAATGCTTGACGTACCTTTTTATCCTTCAGCTTTTCATTTTCCAGATTGACTTGCAAATACCCGTAGGTGCTCGGGGTATATGGCAGAATATTCAAAAAGCCAAGCCCTTTCAGCTTATTGATATTTTCCTGCGTTGCGGTAAAGGAAGCAAAATCGGTATCACCTGTTTCGATGAACTGCCATGCATCGCCTTCTGCTGTCTTATAAATAAAGTGTTTCGTTTTCGGCTTGCCTTTAAAAAAGTGATCATTCGCCTCCAGACGAACTTCTTGCCCCGGAATGAATTTTTCCAACTTATAGGCCCCATTCCCCAATGGGCTACCATGCAGATTTTTAAAATAATCCAGCTGTCCGAACTTATAATCCTTGCCGTAGTAAGCTTTGGACAGCACGTATTGACCGAGAATGTTCAGAGCCAGCGCATTTGGCTTTTCCAATGTCACAGAAATCGTCTGTGGATCAATTACCTTAATTCCATCAATTTGCTTTGCCTTGCCTTCCGTATAAGCTTTGCCTCCTTTAATGTTCAGCTTCCGAATTTGGCTGTCGCCAGGATAGGCTTTGTCATAGATCAACGTCCAGGTAAAAGCGACATCCTCTGCTGTCAAAGGTGAGCCATCGCTGAATTGAGTACCGGGAACCAGGCGGAACGTATACGTCAGATTATCCTTGGAAATATCCCAGCTCTTCGCCAGATTGGGCAGCGGAAGCCCTTTCTCGTCTACCGTAACCAGCGGAGTCCATAACTGAGAAATGACGTTCCCGTCGTAGCCGCTTTGGTTAAAATACGGGGTGAATACCCCGGCCGGGTCAGTCAGACCCACAATAATGGTGTCGTTTCTTTTTTTGGATACTTCCGGCAATTTGGACATATCAGAAGCCTTTACCAGACTTGTTAATGGCTGCGCTGTAGTGGCCGTCTGTGTGTCTTCATTGCTTTGAGCAGCAGAATTGTTCGTACTATCCGATCCAGTGGAGCAAGCCGCTAGCAAGGTAGAACTCGCCAGAAGTAGGCTACTAAGTAAAATAATACTCTTTTTCAACATAATCCCCCCGAATTAAATAATTAAATTCCGATAGAACAAGTTGTGATTAAGAAGATAAACCTCATTATAGGAATTTATTAGGGTTCTGTAAAGGGAGAACTGCACTTTTTTATGTAAAAGCTCTGCTTATCAACAACTACCCGAATTTTTGTACAAATATAAATAAAACCACTTAATCCCTAGTAGTAGATTAAGTGGCTGTCTCTTACTCATTTGCTATACTATTTTTTTACAGCATGGATATAATGAATCGTTTCGAACGCAGACAAATAATCTGTCCTCTCAGCAAAGAAAAGACTATTTATTGTAGACGGGGATAGATGTTCATAAATTAGTAAATCTGAAGCTTCTAACATTTCCTCGATTTCATCATATGCAAAACATGATTTCATGGGTTCTCCACTTACTGAAGCCATTTTTACCATATTTTCAACTCTATTAAACATGCCTTTCTCTTTAAAAAGATTTTCATCTGCAAAATCAAAAACGATCGAACTCCCCGATGGGACCTTGGTAAACAAATGATTCATTAATGTTGAAATTTCCTCTTTAGTTAAATAATAAGAAACACCCAAAAGGCTAAAGAATGTTTTTTTGTTAGCAAACCCTTCATCCAATAAATTGGAATACGAAAACGGATGGGCAAAGTCCATAGAAACCAGATGAAGATGGCTCGGTATTTTTAAATTTGCATGAGCTAACCTTCTCTTCTTAGATTCCTGTGTTGCTGGATGATCTATTTCAAATATTTCTAGGCTGTTTTTCAATTCTGGATGTCGAAAACAAAAAGTATCTAACCCGGCTCCAAGTATGACATACTGCTGTAATCCTAATCTAACTTCATGAAGCAATACTTTTTCACAATACGCAGCACGTGCTAGGGGTGTTGGAGAAAGTTGAACTTGCGTAATCCATTTTAAAATTTCATCTGGATCATCTCTGAACCTTTGCGCAATCTCTGCATTGAAAAACGTTATCCCTTCAATCATATTCTTTCTAATATCTGAAAATTCTTTTTGGGAAATTAACTCTTTAGCCATAAAATCATCAAAAATTTTGGGTGTGTCATGTTGACTATGATATGCTCGGCCAAAAGCTGCTACTAAGGAAGTTAAACTGGACTCATCTGGCTTCATACATTTATCCTCCTATAAAAACAAAAATAAGATTCCCCCGGCCAGGAGAATCTTATTATAATATCAACTTAAATAAATGTAAATTATAGCACAAATAAATAATTTTGTCAAGGCTCAATCTTATACCTACCTTCGCTCCATATAGCCAAGGATACTCCCACGCATCTCGTCCACAGCCGCAAGCCGTGCACTATAGCCAAGCAATGTTTCGCCGTCAAAATGTGCATGAATGAAGCCAGCGGCACGGAGCTTAAATATATGATCATGCGTGATTCCCTTAGATAGCTTGAGATGGCGGACAATCTCAATAAAGGTTCGCGGAGACTGGCTTTGGTACAAATATTTTAATATTTTGAGCCTGCTCTTCTCCCCCAAACTTCGAATCATTCGGTATTCTTGGGGTGATAAAAAATCGTCCTCCTGAACATATACTCCTGCGGAATAATGGCATAACAGAAGTGACCCAAATCGATAAATAATATTTATCGGCTGAAAATGATATTGCGGCACCAGCAACACCTGCATCAGTCCAGCGGAAGGCTCGAATCGGAAGCCATTAGTTATACGATCCACCCACTCCATAGAGCTATATACGTTCTTTTCCCGTTTTCTGCGTTCAGCTTCCAGTTTCAGACCGCTGAGAATCCTTGTATCCACGTGACGAAAATACTCTTCGTTCCAGCCGGATAGCAATCGCAAAGCAAGTTTACGGAGGTTCTCCATGTCGTCAGGCAGCGGAATCCCATAGGCTGATACCTGTTGTTTTAATTCCTGCAAAGTCTGGCTTTCCAAGCGGTCTACAACCTCTTCAACGCCCCCTTCATCAGAAAGCATACAGACAAGTCCATAAATAACCTTCCAGTCTGCATTGATTTCCATGGACTCCACTAACGCAGACAGACTCGGAGACAGTGTTCCACGCACTTGGTCCGCCCACCCGGATGATAAATCAGTTTTTTTGTAAGCCTTGCGGCAAATAAAAGTGTGTAAGCTGCTGAGCAGTTCAAACACCGGTCCATATGCTACATGTACTTCATAAGGAGCATTCACGTCGTGGCTCATCGCTTTCTGTCCTCTTTTCCCTCATATCTGATGTCCATTATACATACTATCGTACATCTGTTCATTCTTAGTGATTCATTCATGCGAAAATGAACGCACAATACTGATGTCAAACCAAAGCCGAATCTCATCCGAATCAAACTGTTTAGCTATAAAATAAAAAAAGGGTATTCGGATTTTATGGTGAAGACAAAATCAAAACATTTGCCTTGAAAATCGGAAAATATGGTGGTATTTTTCTAAAGGCTTGATTTGTAGCGATATCTTAGTACAATGGTTTTATGACTACTCAAAAAATAATAAATGACGAGCTCAGAGTCAAAATATTTAAGGCGTTAGCCGATGAAACAAGATTGGACATCATACGAGCTCTATACGCCAGCAAGAAGGAAATGAATTGTGGAGAAGTAGGACACATTCGCGATACTACGAAATCGAATACTTCGTATCACTTGCGTGCTTTAAAGGAGGCGAAATTGATCAGGGTACGAAAAGAAGCTCAAACGAAGTATATGAGCATCGATTTGGAGACATTTCAAACTTACTTACCTGGATTTCTGGATACGTTGTAGAAAGAAATTCTTTTTTTATTCATTAGTTCAATAATCTTTGAACTATAGAACTAACTAAAAAGGGTGAATAGAATGATCAAATTAACTGCTTTATTTTTCCTCATCATGTTTGTTATCGGTACGGATACGTTTTTGATATCTCCGCTCATCCCCACTCTTCAGAGCTTGTTTCATATCCCGACTGAATATTCCGGTTGGATGGTGGGGTCTTATGCTTTAGGTTACGCCATTTTTGCATTGATTGCTGGACCGCTTTCCGATGGATGGGATCGCAAAAAAGTAATGCTTACCGGCATGGTCTGCTTCTCGGTTTCAACCATGCTATGCGGCTTTGCCACAGGTTTTTGGTCGATGTTCTTATTCCGTTTTTTAGCCGGGGTCAGCGCAGCATTTACGGCGCCTCAAGTGTGGGCCTCGATCCCTGCTCTGTTTCCAACGTCAAAAATCGCCAAAGCATCAGGAATCGTCATGGCAGGCTTGGCTGCTTCCCAAGCGTTCGGCATCCCTATTGGAAGCCTGCTTGCCTCAACCCATTGGTATTATCCTTTTTTTACAATCGGTGCAAGTGCATTATTAGTAACGGTATTCATCTTCTATGCTTTGCCCGAAATGAAACCAAATCAAGGTCAAAAAACCAAGACTCCGATTTTCAGTAGATACATCCCACTATTGAATAGCCGAATGGCGAGAAAGGCTTTCCTCGCTCATTTCTTATTTCAATGTGGATTCTTTGCTGCCTTTTCTTTCATTGGAAAATGGGTGACGGATCGCTTTCATCTTTCAATTGATCAAGCGGGATACGTAATGTTTTTTCTAGGTCTTGGGAATATAGTCGGGAGCTTTGGCGGTGCCTATGTGATCAAAACATTAAACCGTTTCAATACGCTGGTTGTAGGCTTTCTTGTCTCTATCATATGTTTTATTGTGTTGCCTTTCTTGCCGTCGGTTGCGGCTTTCGAAAGTGTTTACTTTTTTATATTCGTTAACATGGGGATCGCTTTTCCCCTAATATTGGGAATGCTGAATTCACTAAATCCAACCATCCGCGGCACAATCTCCAGCTTGGCCAATTCAATCATGTACGCTGCAACAACGCTCGGTTCTTGGATCGCAGGCCTGATTTACGCGACTTTTAACGGTTTTTCCGCCGTAGGCATGTTTGCGGCTATATGCTTTGCCGGTTCGTTGTTATCTTTTATATTCAGCGGTATTTTGACCAGTCACGCAAAAACTAAAAAGGAACTTGCATCATAAGTGCATAGAAGAAATTCATATGGATATTTTAAATCTTCCAAACTTCAACATATTAAGTATTAGTGAAAATGAATTTGATTTTCTAATACAAGTGGTGACGAACTCTCCACCTTTGGTTTGCCCTCATTGCGGATGCATAGCCAACCTCTACAAACACGACAGCAGGGAACAAGTTTATATGGACTTGCCCATTCATGGCAAGCGTGCAGGCCTTCTTATAAAGCGTCAGAGGTATCGCTGTAGAGATTGCAATCGAACCTTTTGGGAACACTTAGATCACACCATAGACGAAAAGCGAAACTGTACCAAACGATTATTGTCTTATATAGAGAAGCAAAGCCTTAAACGCACGTTTGTCAGCATATCCGAGGATGTTGGATTGCATGAAAAAACGATACGTAACATCTTTCGTGATTACCTCAATCGTCTTAAAGAAACGCTTCGTTTTGAAACTCCTAATTGGCTTGGGATTGACGAAATACACATTATTAAGCCAAGATGCGTTTTAACCAATATTGAAGAACATACTTTGTTAGACGTTTTGCCCAATCGTAACAAGGAAACCGTTATGGACTACCTCTCACGTCTTCCAAATAGAAGACAAATACGATACGTCACAATGGATATGTGGCAACCATATAAGGACGCCGCGGGCTGGTGCATGACCGTAATATCCTTCTAAAACGCCGTATAGAGCTTACAGAGATGGATAAAATTACGCTTGACCTTTGGAGAAAGAATCATTCTTCTCTTAGTACTGCTTATGACTTAAAGGAATCATATTTCGATATTTGGGAATGTGATAGCAGACAGACGGCACTCCTTAAATACAATGAATGGAAAGTTAAAATACCAACTGAACTGCAATCCGCTTTTGAACAACTTACAAAGGCTATGAAGAGCTGGGAAGAGGAAATATTCGCCTACTTCGACCATCGCATTACAGCGCTTATACGGAATCTATAAACAGCCTTGTTCGAGTCATTAACCGTTTAGGCAGGGGATACTCTTTTGAAGCCCTACGAGCCAAGATACTCTTTACAGAGGGACTTAAAAAGCAGTGTATGCCTAAGTACCAGAGGCAGTTTGATAGCTACGATCTACGGGAGAAAAACTTCCCGATGTTTAACATGCCACCTGTTGGATTTGTTCGTCAGCCAGAAGAAATAATCTTGCTGGGAATCGATCTTTCCTCCTTAATCGAGAAATTGGAGAAGGATTAGCTATAAGCCCTTCTCCATTATAAAATCCGAATATCCTAAAAAAAGGTTATCGCCTACCAAAATCGCAGGAGACAACCTTTGAATACATATATTTCTTTTCTACGTATCTTTCATCGGATAGGAAAACGAGAGCTGTCCTTCTTGACCTGGCTCCAGGTATAACGCAACATCCAGGTATCCCACTCTGTTATCTTAGGAGAATTTCCGGCCTACATAATCGTAGGCATAGGGAACCCGCCAGGTGGACGCTCGTGCTCTTCATAGAAATCAGACAAACCAAATCCATGTCCCATCTCATGCTCTATAATCTGAACTTCATCCGAATTCAATGAAAACGTTTAATCTCTCATCTACACCTAAGTAGGAACACCATTCCTACTCTATGGATTCCAATGCCGATTCGGCCAGTGAAGCCAGCAGCTTCGCTGTTCCCGGCAGCGCGCGTTCGTCCAGATCAAAGGCAGGATGATGCCATTCCTGGCTTCCTGCAGTACCAACAAAGATAAACACACCGGGGATGTTCTTCTGATAAAACCCAAAGTCTTCGCTTGCCGAGGAAGGTATAGGGCGAACGACCTCCAGACCGACCGCTTCGGCCGACTGCTCCGCGATGGCAGCCAGCTTCCCATCGTTTAGCACAGGTGGCGGACCCTCGATCCAGTGAATATTCGCTTTCGTGCCGAAAGCATCAGCTACGCCCTTGACGACTTGTTCGAAGCGTTCTGCTACCTGAGCTCGGACGTTCTCGTCAAAGGTGCGAATGGTTCCGTCCAAATGAGCACGGTCTGGAATGATGTTCCAAGCATTGCCGCTGTGCAGCTTCGTCACACTGATGACTGCACTATCGAGCGGGTTAACGCTCCGACTCACAATCGATTGCAGCGCCGTAATGATATGTGCCGATACCACGATGGGGTCAATCCCTGCATGCGGAACGGCCGCATGTGTGCTCAGGCCCTCCACCTCGATATAAAATCCGTCTGCCGCTGCCATTAGCGGACCTTCTTTAATACCGACCGTGCCTACGGGTAGATCTGGCTTGTTATGCAGGCCGAAAATGGCCTGCACCCCTGCCAATGCACCGCTGTCCAGTACTTGGACAGCGCCCTTGGCTTTCTCCTCGGCCGGCTGGAACACCAGCCGAACCGTCCCCTTCAGCTTCTGCTCCCGCTGCTTCAGCAATACAGCTGCACCTAGCAGGGATGCTGTATGAAAATCATGCCCACAGGCATGCATCTTGCCAGGATGTACCGAGGCATAAGGGAGTCCCGTTTCCTCCTGGATGGGGAGTGCATCAATGTCTGCACGCAGCGCGACCGTGGGCCCCTCCTGCTGTCCGCCGATTTCCGCTACCAATCCGGTACGAAGCGGCACATCCAAAATCGTTATATTCTGTTCTTCGAGCAGGCGACGAATATAGGCGGTCGTTCCAACCTCCTCGTTAGACAGCTCGGGATAACGGTGCAGATGACGGCGAATCTCCACCAAATTCTGCTCCAAAACCTGTTCCTTCGTCCCGGTTGATCCACTCATCCCTATTCCTCCTTCGCGAACCCCATTTTGATTACAACTTTCTCTTATACCCATAGTATCTAGGACTGCACAGGCAACTCGGCAAAAGCTTCGTGCAACAATTCGAACGAGCGCACACGCTTTCCAATATCCCGTATCCCTGTCGTTACGATCAGCTCATCTGCCTGATACTTCGCTTGAATTTCCGTCAGCGCAGCATAGATTTCATCTTTATTCCCTTTGTTGATTTGTGCTTGTGTAACTTCAATTGTATATTCTTCACCCGATTGCTTACCGAATTCCTCTGCACTTTCCAGCGCGCCTACCGTAGCCGTTTTTCCACTGGCCAGGTGAATCTTGTATAGCTTCTGCTCACCTGCCAGCTCCGCTGCTTCCTCGGAAGTGTCTGCCACAATAACCGATAGTGCAAAAAGTGCCTTCGGCTCACGTCCATAACTGTAATCGAAAGACTCCCGATACGTACGGAATGAATCCAGGGCAACCTGCTCACTACTATTTATAAATTGCGAGAAAACATAAGGTAAACCCAAACGCGCGGCAATACCAGCACTGTCAATACTTGTACCCAAAACATAAATCTCTGCTGGTGTTTCTGGAATTGGATTCGCCTGTAATCCGGCGAGCGGCCCTTCTTCAAGTGGGATATTATGAATATAGCGGCTTACTTCATCAATCTTCTCTTCGAGAGAAGGCGCATCATGCACGTTGCGTTGTAACGCCTGTGTGGATTTCGGTAACCCGCCCGGCGCACGTCCGATGCCCAAATCTATACGACCTGGTGCAAGAGAGGCTAGCACATTGAAGTTTTCAGCCACTTTATACGGACTGTAATGCTGAAGCATAACCCCGCCAGACCCGATAGTAATTCGCTCGGTGCGTGCCAATAGATGGGAAATGAGTACCTCTGGCGAGGAGCCTGCAACCTGCTCGGAATCATGATGCTCTGATACCCAAAAACGTGTGAATCCCAGTTCTTCTACACGCTGCGCCAGCTTAATCGTGTTGCGAAGGGCCTGTGCTGCCGTTTCACCCTCGTGTATAGGGCTTTGATCCAATACTCCGATTTTAATGCTCATGTCTCCCTCTCCCATCTAAATTGAATAATTATATTCCGTGTAATTCGTTTTAGGAATTGCTGGGTACGCTCTTCTTTGGGATGATTAAAAATAGCGTCCGGTGTGCCTTCCTCGATAATATGGCCGCCATCCATGAATACCACATGATTAGAAACATCGCGCGCAAAGCTCATCTCATGTGTCACAACAATCATGGTTATGCCTTCCTTCGCAATCTTGCGGATCACCGACAGCACCTCACCCACCAGTTCAGGGTCCAGTGCCGAAGTCGGCTCATCGAATAAAATCACCTCTGGGTTCAGTGCCAAAGCGCGCGCGATCCCGACACGCTGCTGCTGCCCACCGGATAGCTGGCTCGGATAATGATTCAGTTTTTCGCCGAGGCCAACCTTTTCCAGCATTTCAATACTGATTTTTTTGGCTTCCTCCTGCTTAACCTTGCGGACAACGACAAGCCCCTCCATGACATTTTCCAGCGCGGTTTTATGCTTGAACAAATGATATTGCTGGAACACCATAGCCGTCTTTTTACGTAAGGCCAAAACATCCTTTTTCGCAGGCCGCTTGCAGTTCACTGTAAAATCTCCGATACTGACTTCTCCGTCATTCGGCTTTTCCAGATAATTAATGCAGCGTAGCAAGGTGGTTTTTCCTGAACCGCTGGGTCCTAAAATGACGACAACCTCGCCTTTGTTCACCGTCAAATCAATGCCTTTGAGCACTTCATGTTTGCCAAACGACTTTGTAATATTTTGCAGACGGATCATGATGCTCGACCTCCATTAAACACATTGATTTTTTTCTCCACCAAGCCGGATATTCGCTCGATCAATACCGTCAAGCCCCAAAACAACAGTGCTGCTGCAATATAAACCTCCAAATATTTCCAGTTGATAGATGCGAGAATTTCAGCCTGGGCCTGGATTTCTGTGACCGAAACGGTGAAGGCCAAGGTGGAACCATGCAGCATCCCAATAACAGAATTGGTCAGGTTCGGCAAACTCACCACGAAGGCCTGCGGAAATACAATCCGTCTCAATACTTGCCATGTCGTCATACCAACCGCATAAGCCGCCTCAATCTGCCCCTTATTGACCGACTGGATTCCGGAACGAACCACCTCAGACATATACGCGCCACTGGTAATCGAAAATGAAATGAGTGCAAATACCATGTAAGGTATATCTTTGGAATGCAGCGACCAGCCGAAATGCTTCGCTCCTGCATCAATTAACAAAGGCAAGCTGAAATAAATAAGCAACAGATGCATCAGCATCGGTGTACCTCGGATGAACGTAACGTAACCGTGAGAAATCTGCGACAACACAGGAACGTTGTAAATTCGTGCCAACGCCGTTACAATCCCGATGACCAGCCCAGCCAGTACGGAAACCACAGTAATGATTAAAGTGTTGGGCAACGCAGAGAACAATCCTAAAAAGGCGGTGTATACAAATCCAAAGTCCAGACTCATATGCCTTTACCTCCTTTACTCAGACGAGGGCTTCTCAGGTAACGCACCACAAAACCTTTTCGTTTTGCGGGTTCCTTCTGTACTAAATCTCTATGCTCATGCCGGAGAAGTGCATTTTCCAGCACCTGGAATAATCTTTGTACAATCAGACTGATCACGAGATAGATAAAAGACAACGCGATATACGTTTCCACAAAATGCTGGGTAGCCGAACCTAATGTTTGCGATTTTCCTGTCATCTCCATCGCACCGATTGTAAACGCCAGCGATGTATCCTTCAGATTGCCAATGACCAGATTGGAAAATACCGGAACCACTACAGCCAGCGCTTGCGGCAAGATGATACGTGTAAAAGTTTGATAGCCTGACATGCCGACGGACTGTGCAGCCTCGATTTGTCCCCGATCTACAGCTCCTACACCAGACCTGACAATTTCGGAAATAAAGGCTCCATTATTGAGCGCATAGGTCGCTATGGCAAACCACAGCACATCCCATCTGGAGGAATTGATATCCACCAGCTTTAGTAGCTCTGGCAGGCCGTAATACACCAGAAACAATTGAATTAAAATAGGGGTTCCACGGAAAAAGGAAACATACACCTGAGAAACACGTTTGAAAAATGGAATGTTATACATACGAGGCAGCGCAACCAACAGACCAATGATCAGTCCCAACACAAGCGAGCTTGCCACAATAAACAAAGTGATGTGCAAATAGGACAGCATTTTCGGGATAAAGCTAAAAACATAGTCAATATTGAACTCTCTGCTCATCTGCCTGCCTCCTTTCTATACATCAGCGGTCAGAATACATGAAGTACCCTGACCGCTGAAATGTCCAAGTCTATCCTTACTTCTTACTGCTGGAGCTCTCTTTTTTCACATCCTCTAAAGACTTCGTGAAATCCTCTCCAAGCCATTTAATGCTCAGCTTCGACAGTGTGCCGTCGTCCTTCACTTCCTGAATGGCTTTGTCCAGATCATCCGCCAATCCTTGCTCATTTTTGTTCAGAACATACAGTACATCCGATTGAGTCAAAGGATCACCCACGGTTTTCAGAGCTACTTCTCCTTTTTCATCGGTGTTAAAACGGTTCGCAAAGTCCGTCGTTATGGTCGCATCTATACGGCCGCTCGTAATTTGTTGCACCGTATCATTAGCTGCGCCACTCGTGTACACGATATTTAGAGCATTTCCGTGGGTTTTGTTATACTCTTTCAGCACATACGCTGCATTACTGGTTGGACTGGTGAGTACCTTTTTCCCTTTCAAATCATCAATGGAATGAATGCTATTATTATCCTTCGCTACAGCCACTCTGTTCAGAAAAATACTATATGGATTTTTGTTGAACAGATACTTGGCTTCGCGTTCCGGGTTTTTTTCCATTTGATGCGATACCATATCAATCTTGCCGGCATCGAGACTGAGCAGCAAATTTCCAAAATCCATCGTTTTGAATTCAAACTCATATTGAGGTAGGCGCTTGTCCAGCTCCTTAATCAGCTCCACATCAAAGCCTGTTAAATTTCCGTTTTCGTCAATAAAGCATACATTTTTAAATTGAGTGCCTGTGCCTACAATAATTTTCTTCACATCTCCGCTTGAACCTGACGCACTAGACGTGTCATCTGAGGAGCCGCAACCTGCCAACACCAGAATGATTGCCATCACAGACAATATTGCAAACCACTTTTTCATGTAAATTCCCCCTTATCTCTTTGCATATCAGCAGTTTGCGACATACATGGTAGCTATAACATTTTAAATTTTATAAAGATTTTTTCTATAACATAACAGCTCCCCGGAAGCCTTCTGTCAGTGCATCTGCAAAATCGGAGGTCACTGCGCAGTCTTCCTTGGTCGCGATTATGCTAATCTGCATAGATACTCCAGCCACCTCCGGAACATGAATACGGAACAGTTTCTGATCCTTCACTTCACGGTTCACACAGACATCCGGTAAAAAGGCAATACCCGCCTCTTGCAATACCAGCTTTTTGGCCGTGACCACATTGTCTACCTGAAAAGCAATGTCTGGTGGCTGCTCCAGTGACTCAAAAGATCGATGAATCCTCATCCAATCTAATGACCCGCATTCAAAGAATACCAGTGTTTCACGCTGGATATCCTGTATGCTGGCCTTTCCTGTCTTCATAAACGGATGACCGTCATATACATACAGGGAAATCGGATCTTCATAAAAGGCAAGCGTACGAATAGCCGGATGCATCACTTTACGGACAAAACTAATATCTACCTCACGGTTCAACAGCTTCTGTAGCAGTTGATCCGTCGTAGCGGTCACAATTTTGTAGTTGACCTCCGGATAACGAGCACGAAGCTGCTTTAATATTTCAGGAATGATATAGTTCGACACCGATATCGTGCAGCCAATTCGAATTTGCTGAGGGGCTTTCTTGCGCTGTTGAAGCTTTTGCTTCCCTTTTTGCAGCACTTGAAGCATCTGCTCCGCATAAGGAAGGAACTTCCGTCCATCCTCGGTCAGAATCGTTTGTTTGCTTTGGCGGTCGAATAACTTGCACTCAAGCTCGCGTTCCAGCGTCTGAATCCGGGCTGTGACAGAGGGTTGTGATAAGAACAACGCTTCTGCTGCCTTGTTAAAACTTCCATAGTGATTCACGTATACAAAAGCTTCCATATTCTCGATATTCATACGCAAGTCCCCCAGTAAGTTTTATATACATTTATCCAATGAGTTAACTTGGTTTTTTGTATCATAAAACTCACTGAACGACCTGTCAATGGAAATATTGAAAATATTTATAACTTCAATAACTCATTTAGCTCTTTAACCGAACGTTCTAATCGTGCAACCAACTCTTCGGACAATCCATATGCTTCACCCGGCAGGCGTTCGACCCATTGGTCTACTGCATACACACCTCCAAGAATATGTCTTCCCCCCAGTGCGCTCAGAACCGGCTTTAGGGCATAGTCAATGACCAACAGATGGGCCAGTGTACCGCCAATAAATAAAGGCAAGACAGGTTTCCCTCTCAGTCCCTCCTTCTGTTATGCGTCAACCTTTATTTTGGATCTGGCTGCTGTATAGCGGTTCTCTGGAATAGGTACGCCCAGGTTTTCACGCAGGGTACTAAATTCATAATCCTGACGGTAAATACCGCGCTCCTGCAAAATAGGCACAACCAGATTTACGAAATCATGCAGACCCGTTGGCACATCGGAACCGATAATGAATCCGTCTGCACCTTTTCCTTCAAACCACTCTTGCACTCGATCGGCCACCTGCTCCGCAGTTCCAATAAAAGAGGTCCTCGGCGTTGCTGAATGCAATGCAACCTCACGCAAGGTCAAATTCTGCTCTTTGGCTGTTCGTTTGATTTTATCTGTACCGCTGCGGAATGAATTACTACCTATACCATCAAGCTCAGGGAATGGCTCATCCAGCGGATATTGTGAGAAATCGTGATGATCAAAGAAACGTCCCAAATATTTTAACGCAGCTTCGATCGTCACTAGATTGGTAATCTCCTCATACTTGCGTTCAGCTTCCTCTGGCGTGCTGCCAATAATCGGCGAAATGCCCGGCAAAATGACAATATCCTCTTCCGATCTACCATAGCGCACCGCACGTTCCTTTACATCACGGTAAAACTGCTGTGCTTCCTTCAAGGTTTCATGTCCAGTAAATACAGCATCCGCTTCCTTGGCAGCCAGATTTTTGCCATCTTCTGAGGAACCTGCCTGGAAAATAACCGGCTGTCCCTGCTTGGATCGTCCAATATTCAGCGGTCCCTGCACAGAGAAAAACTCACCTTTGTGGTTTAGCGTATGCAGCTTTTCAGGATCAAAGAATACGCCGGTTTCTTTATCACGAACGAACGCATCCTCTTCCCATGAGTCCCACAGTCCTTTGGTGACCTGCAAATACTCGTCGGCAATTTTATAGCGCTGTGGATGCGATGGATGCTCCCCTTTGTTAAAGTTGAGAGCAGAGCCTTCCAGCGGGGAAGTCACCACATTCCAGCCTGCACGGCCTCCACTAATATGATCAATGGAAGAAAACTGGCGTGCTACTGTGAACGGTTCGCTATAGGAAGTCGACAATGTGCCGACCAGTCCGATCTGCTTTGTCACCCCAGCTAAAGCAGACAAAATCGTAATGGGTTCAAAACGGTTTAAAAAGTGAGGAATCGATTTTTCGTTAATAAACAGACCGTCTGCGATAAATACGAGATCAAACTTTCCTTCCTCTGCCTTTTGCGCCTGCGTTTTATAAAATTCAAAGTTAACACTGGCATCCGCAGGTACATCAGGATGACGCCAAGTCGTCATGCTCCCCCCCACACCGTGAATAATTGCACCCAATTTAATTTGTCTCTTCTTAGTCATGCCTTCTCCACCTTTCCTGATAATAATTGTTATTCTACGGCTAATGATGTTTTCGCACTAATCTTTTCCTAATGTTTTATACCGCTTGATTATAGCTTTCCAGCACTTTACCCAACTTTTCCAGATCCGGGTTAAAGAGTGCTTCATATTTGTTATCTCCACCGATCTCTACGACAGGAACGTAACGAATACCATATTTGGTCTCTAACACATCACGCAGTGCATCATTCCCGTCCACCTGAATATTTTCATACGGCTGATTTTGGGATTCCAAGTACGATTTGATCTCACCACAAAAATGACAACCGGTTTTACTCCACACTACAACTTTAGGTTTGGACGACATATACATACCTCCGTGAGTTTAATGTTTATAATCCCGATAAATCAAATGAGAATTATATGTATAATGTATCCTTCCCCCTCCTTTCCGTCAATCGCTTGTGCAATAGATAAGGATAATTCATCAATAGAAAATTTTAATGATAGATTGTTTTTCATCGCTTATTGGCAACGTGGTTACTAAAAATTTAGGGGAATTGGAGTTTAAATTGACCTTGACGCGGATATCCTTGAACTAGTAGCGCCCTTGCGGCGGAATGAAATGAGGTTGAGCAAATGCAGGATTGGGCAGAGGTTGCTATACGCACATTAATGGCTGTCGCTATATTATTTTTAATCACCAAAATTCTCGGAAAACGTCAGGTATCCCAGCTTTCCTTGTTCGAATATATAACAGGAATTACGATAGGTAACCTGGCCGCTACCATTCCTATGGAGCGTGAAGCCACTTGGTATCTTGGCCTTATAGCCTTGTCAGTATGGGTACTGACAACACTTGGCATTGAATATTTGCAAATTAAAAGCAAGAAAATCAGAGATATATCAGATGGAAGAACAACAATCCTAATCAAAGACGGCAAAATTTTAGAGGATAATCTGAGAAAAGAACGGCTCACCCTGGATGAACTCATGGAGCAGCTTCGAAGCAAGAATGTATTTAAAGTATCTGACGTAGAATTTGCCCTCATGGAAACTAGTGGTGAAGTCAATGTGCTGTTAACCAAAGACAAGCAGCCTGTGACGCTTAAGGATCTGAATATGCTGCAATTACCGGAGAAGGAACCCACAGTAGTCATAATGGATGGACAACTCATGGAGCAGCAAATGGCATATATGGGGCTTACTCAGCAATGGCTGGATGCCAAGCTAAAGGAAAAGAGTCTAACGGTCAAAGATGTGTTTTTTGCTCAGGTGGACACACAAGGAGAACTATATATTGACCAATATAGCGATAATGTACAACAATCCAAGGTACAAGACTCTAATCAAGCTTTACTGACTCTATTGCAGCAATGCACTACAGAACTGCAAAAGCTCGCAACGGGTTCCAGTGAGCAGCAAAAAAAACAGCTATATGAACATTGCTCTCAAAGCTTGAAGGAAGCTATACAAGAGATGGAACCGGTAAATACATCCAATTCCTGACCACATAAGTATAGCCCGTAAGACAAATTCATGTGAACTAAAAGGAGCGTCCTGCCAGCCGTTTATGGCTTGTAAGACGCTCCTTTTTTGATGACAGAGCCGCTCATTTCATGATTGCTGTTCCCCTTTATTGCTTCCTCTTGCAGTGGCAGCAATACGGTAAACGCCGTTCCTTCTCCCACCTTGCTGGACACAGAGATAGAGCCGCTATGCATCTCTGTTATTTTATGAGCGATGGAAAGTCCCAAGCCGCTGCCTCCTGCGGTTCGGTTCCGTGACTTGTCTGCTTTATAAAATCGTTCGAAAATACGCTGCTGATCCTGTTCGTCGATACCCGGCCCTGTATCAGTAATGCAGACAACTGCCTGATCACTGTTAGTTGAAAGAGAAACAGATATGCTTCCACCCTGTGGGGTGAATTTAATGGCATTGTGAAGGAGATTCACCCACACCTGGCCCATTAGGTCCTCGTCCGCGTTGATCTCAACGATATCGGTGTCCACAATCATGTCAATTTGTTTAGCCTCCCATTGCGGTTCGCAGGCAAGGATAAGCGATATCAGTTGCTTGTCCAGCCGATAAGAGGACGGATGAAACGGATGCCTCTCCGAATCCAGCACCGCCAGCTTCATCAGATTATCGCTTAGTTTGGACAGACGAATACACTCTGTCTCAATAATCGTCAAATATCGGTCCCGCTGCTCCCGATCCAGATTATCGTCCTTGAGCGCCTTCGCAAAACCAATGATCGAGGTCAGGGGCGAACCTATTTCATGGGATACATTTGAAATAAACGCCTCCCGCAGTTCTTCCATGGCCTTCAGATTTGCCGCCATATCATTAATGCTGTCCACCAGTTGTACATAAGGATGTGTCCTATCATGGTTTCCGTTTCTCCTGCCAAAGTTCCAACCCAGATTGATGTGAAAATCCCCTTCTGAAATCCGTTTTAAAGCATCGATCATTTCAGTAAAAAAATGCTGTTCTCTAGGCTGGATAAAGCGTTTTACAGTCATACTGATTATACCGAAGAAGAAAGAGCCAAGTGTCGCATCAACAAGATAGACGAACAATTCATGCGGTGTCCATGACATGCGTGAATAGATCGCTGCTGTAATAAAGTACGCAGCAGTCCAGCTAAGATACAGCACCAATAACACGAGCATGAATCTTGCCAGGATACGGAGGAATCCCGGTTCCCGCTTCATTGCCTTACCTCCAGCCGATACCCCAATCCCCGGATCGTACGGATCGCAAAGGAATGGGCTGCCTCCGGAAATCGTTCCCGAAGGCGCTTGATATGGACATCAACCGTTCTTTCGTCTCCCTCGTAATCATAGCCCCAGATCTGCTCAATCAGATGGTCGCGGGTAAAGGTTTTGCCAGGATAGCTGGCCAGCTTGAAGAGCAGCTCAAATTCCTTGCGTGGCAGGGTAATTTCCTGCTCTCCAGCCCGACACTCAAATGTATCACTGCGCAGGACAAGCTCGCCGACAGTCACCGAATTTGAAGCCATGATCCGATAGCGTTTTAGTAAAGCCTTTACGCGTGCAACAAGCACCAGAGGATCGAAGGGCTTAACAAGATAGTCGTCCGTTCCGAGCGCAAAGCCTTTTACAATCTGTGACGTCTCGCCTTTGGCTGTAAGCATCAGCAGCGGCAGGTCGGTCTGCTCACGCAGCTTACGGCACAGCTCCCAGCCATCCATTCCTGGCATCATGATATCGAGAACAAGCAAATCGACCTTTGTTTCATCAAACAAGCGCATCGCGTCCAAACCATCCACCGCCTCGACGACCTCCAGACCTTCCAGTCTCAGAAAGTGTCTGACCAGTTCACGAATATGCGGGTCATCATCAACGACCAATACACGTGTCATTTTTAACCCCCTAATAACTACAAGCTAACTCTTCTCATCCTCGTCAAGAGGTCGCCCTCCTATGCTTTACGCATATAAGCACGCACCGTAAGCGGTGCGAAGATCGCCACAATCACTGCAGCCCCAAGCAGGGAGATTGCCAGTTCCCTGCCTATGATTCCCGTATTCGCAAGCTCTCTAACCGCGTTCACAAGATGTGTAATCGGGTTGATATTCACAAACCACTGCAACCAGCCCGGCATGGTGTCCACAGGTACAAATGCGTTGGAAATAAAGGTAAGCGGAAACAGAACAATCATGGAAATACCTTGTACACTTGAAGCCGTGCGAGCAATCACGCCAAAGAAGGCAAATATCCAGCTAACTGCCCAGGAACACACGATGACCAGAAGTGCTGCGATCGCAACACTCAGCAAACCTCCCCCTGGTTGATATCCCAAAATGTATCCCATAGCAAAGGTAAGTACAGTCGCAATAGTATAGCGTAGACTGTCGGCCAGCAGAGCTCCAGCCAAAGGGGCAATACGTGCGATCGGGAGTGACTTAAACCTGTCGAACACTCCCTTGTCCATATCCTCACGCAGTTGCACACCGGTCACGACAGAGGTCGAGATGACAGTTTGTACGAGGATGCCTGGAATGATGACCGGCAGATAATGCTGTACATCTCCTGAGATAGCCCCGCCAAAGATATAGGTAAACATAAGAGTAAAAATAATCGGCTGGAGCGTGACATCAAACAACTGCTCAGGAGTATGCCTGATCTTCAGAATGCCCCGGTAAGCCATCGTCATAGAGTTGGCGAACGCCTGTTTGAAACTCACAGACTTTTTCAATGTGCGATCAGAAGCTGTCATAGCAGTAGCGTTCTTCATGCTCTCACCCCCTCTACGGCAGGTGCTTCATCGGCCGTCTGCTGCTCATTTACTTGTACGCCTTGGCCAGTGATGGACAGGAAGACCTCGTCAAGCGTTGGCTTTTGCACACTCATCTCTGCCAGCTGAATTTCTCCGGTACGGAGAGCAATCAGCAGGTCTGTCACCCGATCGGCATTAGCCATCGGAGAAATAATTTTTCCAGCCTCTACCGACACGCTGGACTTGACTGAAAGCACTTGTTCTATAATTCGAACAGCTCGCTCGATATCCTGTTGATTTTGCACTCTGAGTTGTAGAGTTGACGCCCCCACAGCCGCTTTCAGTTCATCTACCGTTCCTTCAGCGACTACTCGCCCATGGTCAATCACCGCGATTCGGTCAGCAAGCTGATCCGCCTCATCTAGATACTGGGTCGTAAGCAATACGGTGGAACCCGACTTGACCAGACACCGGATCGTGTCCCACATCTGAACACGCGTGCGCGGGTCCAGTCCGGTAGTCGGCTCATCCAGAAAGATTAATGGCGGCTTGGCAATAAGACTTGCGGCCAAATCCAGTCGGCGGCGCATGCCTCCGGAGAAATGCTTTAACGGTCGCTTGGCTGCTTCAGACAAGCCGAATTCCTCTAGTAACTCCGCTGCCTTGTCACGTGCCTCGGCACGTCCCAGTCCGAGCAGCCTGGAGAAAATAATTAGGTTCTCGGTACCACTAAGCGACTCATCGACTGATGCGTACTGACCGGTTACGCCAATTAATTGACGAACAACCTGCGGTTCCTTTACTGCATCGTGTCCAAAAATGCGCGCCGATCCCCCATCAGGCCGCAATAACGTTGACAACATTCGGATGGTCGTCGTCTTACCTGCCCCATTGGGACCAAGCACTCCATAGATCGTGCCAGCACGCACATTCAGATCGACACCATGTACCGCATACTTATCACCAAAAGTTTTAACAAGCCCCCTTGCTTCAATGGCCAGGGTTTCTTTTTTGTCTGTATAATCCACTTTCATTTCCTCCCTACAACGATTTCTATAGAGAGAATAATCCACTTTTATGAACTGAATATGAACAGGACCATTTACTTAATAATTTACACTGTAAAAAAATAATCTCGTTCTACCTTGCACACTCTTAAACCGAATGCTTTATACCACTCGGATTTCCCTTTTTCCTGTGCTACCTTGTGCAGCTCGTTATGCTTCCAATGTTTTATAGCGTCCAAGGACTCCCAATAAGACACGGTGATACCTACTCCATTTTGGTCACGAACACTTTCCACACCTAAAAAGCCAGGCTGCTTGGCAGCCAGTTCCACCATTTTGTCCCCCATCTCTCCGTATCCGCCATCCCCTTCCGTACGTTCAGAAGTGAAAATAGCTGCATAATAAGGGGGATGTGGTGTTTTTGCAATTGAACTCATAGGTACCTCCCAGAAATGAATGGTTAATCAGTATTTTTCTCAAGTTCGATTATAACCACTTAACTGAGATAAAAAAAATGAATATATATGATACTATGTATGAATATATTTCATTCTATATTGGAGGATACATGAATTTGTTTAAATATAAGGTCTTTCTTAGCGTAATAGAAGCAGGAAGCTTTACCAAAGCGGGAGAACTTCTCAATCTTACACAATCCGCTATTAGCCATGCGGTTTCTGCTTTGGAACATGAATTGGGCCTAACTCTTTTGATTAGAGGACGCTCAGGTATCCAAATGACCAGTAACGGAGAACGTCTGATGAAGCATTTCAAAGAAATCATACAAATGAATGAAAGACTTTATCAAGAGGTCGCTCTAATCAAAGGACTGGAAATCGGAACTGTAAAGATAGGTACATTCTCAAGTGTATCCATCCATTGGTTGCCTGGGATCATCCAAAAGTTTAACGAGAAGTTCCCACTTATTGAACTGAAATTGCTCGACGGAAACTACCGTGACATTGAGAATTGGATAGCCAGCGGAGAAGCTGATTTTGGCTTCGTTAATCTCCCTACTCTAGAAGTACTGGAAGTATTGCCGTTAAAAAAAGAAAGGATGCTGTGCGTGCTTCCATCTAATCATGTGCTACGGGAGCAAGCAACTATACGTGTAGATCAGCTTCGCAATGAATCCTTCATTATGCCTGCTTCAGGCTGTGACACAGATGTACGGAGCATTTTTTCCCAGCACAACCTTGTTCCGAAAATCAAATATGAATTAGAAGATGATCATGCCATTATGGCTATGGTACAAAATGGTCTTGGCGTAAGTATCCTGCCGGAAATGATGTTAGTTCAAAACCCTTATGAAATTTGTATTCGGCCTTTGGATGGGCCATATTTCCGTGCCGTTGGTATTGCTACGACCTCTTTAAAGAACATGGCTCCAGCCGCCAAGAAGTGTATGGACTTTATTATTGAATGGATCAATTAGGTTCTTCCTGTTGGCCAAGGCAGCGGATTCTCAAAGCTGGACCAGTCCATATCCATTTCACGATCGTTCAGCAGACATTCATTTAGCTCTTCTTCCAGGTTCAGCCGATTCATTCCGATACCGATCATTACAAATTCGTTCATGCGATCTCCCCATTGCTCATCCCAATGATTCAAAACCTCGGGGTTGGCTGCGACGATTTCCTGCCGTTCTTCTGCTGACAACGCCGCAAGCCAGCTTCCCGCTGGACCAAATTGAATAGACGGTCCTGCCTGGCTGATACTCGCTGCCCAATCCTGCGGGGCTGCGATCCAGACCAACCCTTTGGCACGAACGACTTCCTCTGGCCAGTAACTCATAAATGCTGCCAATCTTGCCGGATGAAACGGTCTTCTTCGGCGATAAACAAAGGAGTCGATTCCATATTCGTCCGTCTCGGGTGTGTGGCTTTCCAGCTCCAGCTCGCGAATCCAGCCAGCGGATTGACTAGCTTTGTCAAAATTGAACAGCCCTGTATTTAAAATGTCCGAAGGTGCGACCTTCCCCTTGGAAGTGCGAATGATTCGGGCTTCAGGCTGCAATCTCCGCAGCACACCCTCCAGCTTGTCCAGCTCTGCGGGCTGAACCAGATCGCATTTATTCAGAATCAACACATCACAAGTTTCAATCTGGTCAATCAACAAGTCCGAGATATCACGTGTGTCATCTTCATCAGTAGCCTGCTTGCGATCCAGCAGCGTTTCTCCTGATTCGAAGTCATGCCAGAAACGGTTTGCATCGACTACAGTCACCAAACAATCCAGTTTTGCCAGCGAAGCGAGATCAATGCCGGTTCCTTCATCGGCGTATGTAAAGGTTTGAGCAATGGGTACGGGTTCACTGATGCCTGTAGATTCGATTAATATATAATCAAACTCGCCTTGTTCCGCTAGCTTCTTGACCTCAAGCAATAAATCTTCGCGCAATGTGCAACAAATACAGCCATTAGACAACTCGACCAGTTTTTCTTCTATTCTGGACAAGCCGCCCTCTTTTTTAACCAGTTCGGCATCTATATTCACTTCACTCATATCATTGACGATAACTGCTACTTTCATTTTGTCTCGATTGTTTAATACATGATTCAAGATCGTCGTTTTTCCTGCACCCAAATATCCACTTAACACGGTTACTGGGATTGGTTTCTTATTCATTGCTGGTGCACTCTCCTTAATATTGGCTTACCAATCATTAATCGTAATAATTACTATTAAATCAGTATTCAGAAATATACAGTATTCCTATTACCTTGTCAACTGTAAAGAAACTCTTGAAGTCAATGATCTAAAGTTATTAATATGAGAAATAACGATCCTTCAAGAATTAGGAGAATGCGGTGCGCTCAATCTGGTTAGGTGTGTTAGCGGCATTCTTTTTTGCTTTTACATCGTTCTCAATCGGTCTATGGTGCTGCTTCTCTTATTTTATGCTACGTTATGCTTCGCGTCGGCATATTCACCGAGTTGGTTTGTCGCGAGGACCTGGCAAATAACCATTATTTCCGGTTCATTGCTTGTCCCTTTATTTAACAAGATTGTCCAAACGGAAAATGGCCCTGTCAAAGTACGAGGAAAAATCCTCGTCCAAGAACTGTTCATGTCTCTTGTTATTTTAATCGGAATTATTGTGATGCAGGTCAAACAGTCGCAATCTATTTCTACTCAAGATTTTTTATTCGGTATATTGCCTGTAATACTGGTCTCTATTGCCTATCCATTAGGTAATAGCAAAATGATGGAAGTCTGTGCGGGACGGTTAGATGGCTACCAACGTGTGGTCGGAATGACTTTAGCAGCTTGTTTTTTTGGTTATTGCTTTCGTTATATGAGATGTTCAGCGCAGGAATGCCAAGAAGAATCAGTCCATACAGTCTGCTCTGTGGCCGTATTCTCAGGGGTAATTGCTACTGTCTTATTTTTGCAAAGCTACAAATCAGGTACGTGCAAATATGCAAAGCTGGCCACAGTAGAAGCAACATAATCGTTGGAAGTGCTTTTTGCACTCATGGGGGAATTGTTCTTTTTATCGTTCCTATCCCGTCTGCTTGGTCATGAATGAGAATGTACATCGTCATTCTGGGCATGGGTTTACACAGCATGTTACACATGCTAAAAAGCTTTAGGGGGAACTACAGGCACTAGAAAAAGACCGCAAAAAATAGATACGGTCTTTTTAAATCTTTTGAATTGAACAATTATTTCTCTACAATTTTTTTGAATTCTATCATAAAGTCTTTTGGATCTGATTCTACATTATAAGGGAATACACCTTGTTTCGTATGCAAATAAAGAACACCATAATCCTTCCCGATACTTTTAAACGATATATCATATACCTCTTTGAGAGTAAATTCCCGGTACGCTGATATAATTTTAGTTGTATACAAATGTAAAACTCGCCGATGGATAACTGTTTCCTGTTTTAACGGAGTTACGATTCTTTCCACCTTGTAATACGGCTGGACGGAAATGATATTGTGCACATGATCCCTCCACATTTAGCATCAATCCAGACAGACATGACCAAATCCTGCACTATGGTTTTGAAGATGTATTTTGTTCCAATACCGACGCTAGATCATCCTGAACACTGTTCTCCCATAAAGGGACTCCTGAACGGTAGGCAGCTCTTCCATTTAGATGCCCGGCTACGGGAGAAGTGATAAAGACAAACACAATGGCAAGCAGTAATTTGATGCTGACCACTTCTACATAAAACAAAAAATAAAGAAAGGCTCCTGTTAATACGCAAAGCACACCAAGCGTTGCACTTTTGGTTGCGGCGTGAGAACGTAAATAAACATCTGGTAGTCGAATCAACCCAAATGCGCTCAATCCACAGAACAGAGCGCCGAACAAAACAAGGATTGCAGCAAACAACTCACCGATCAAGTTCATCACCCCCAGTGTCTATGACGGCATCTCTTTCTATATATCTCGCCAACGCCGTTGTTCCTATAAATGTCAGGATTCCTATAACAAGAACAATTTCAATAAAATCTTGTGTCCTCAGTTGCATACAAATCACAGCAATCATAGCTAGCAGATTTATACCTATCGTGTCCAGCGCGGCCACCCTATCTGGACGGGTTGGTCCTTTAATCAAACGGTACAAGCAACCTAATATGGCTAAGGAGAGAATAGCCAGTGATGCAGTCATAAGTGCCGGAACTATCACTGTGTCACCTCCATGATCGCTTTTTCAAAGGTCCCTCTAATTTGCTCAGAAAGCAGTGTCGCGTCCTGTATGTCCATGGCATGAATATACAGCATTTGACCTTCTCCGGATACTTCCAGAGTGAGCGTTCCTGGTGTCAGACAAATGAGGCACGATAAAATAGTGACCTCCCAATCTGATTTTAAAGCAGTCTCATAGGCAAAAATGCCAGGGCGGATCGTCAGCTTCGGGCGGAGAATATGATGGATAACCGCAAAACTAGAAACGATCAGCTCCCGCATAAACAGAAGTAGCAGCTTCAGGATGGCCCATATGCGCTTCAAGTAGAAAGGTTCTGGACGGAACTTACGCAAAACAAGCAAGATGGCTATCCCTAACAGAATGCCCATGGTGAACCGCGACCCTGACCAGTCGTTGTTAAGCAGCATCCACAGCAATGCAATCATCAGATTTAATAATATTTGAAAGACCATCTTCATCTACTCCTTTATTACAGCTTCGATGTATAGCGCGGGATGAGCCAGCACATCACCGGCTTGTGCAACATAGGAATAGACCCAATCCGCCCTGATGCCCATCAATATAACCAGGACGAGCAAACCGGCTGCAACAGTACTCACACTTTTTAGCTTTACCTTCGGCAAGTTGCCTTCGGGTTCATTCCCCCAAAATGCAAGCCTGAATACTTTGATCAGCGAGTACAACACAAGGAAACTTGATCCTAGCCCAATCAAGGATAATGTCAGCATTCCAGCATCCAATCCGCCCCGAGTGATCAACACTTTACCGGCAAAACCGCTAAGCGGCGGAATACCTACAAGTGCAAGGGCGAGTGTAAAGAACATCCAGCCGATTAAAGGATATCGTTTGATAAGGCCCCCCATATCTTTTAATTGATCCGTTCCCGCTGCAGTGATAATGATGCCCCCAAGAACAAACATTAATCCTTTTGCCAACATATCGTGGAGCAAATAGAAGACCGCCCCATTCAATGCATCTGGTGTCGCTGCAGCCAGACCGAAAGCCACAAAGCCTACACTGATAATTACGTTGTAATTAAAGATACGAGGAATATCGTTATAAGCCACCGCTCCCAGTCCTCCCAGAATCATCGTAGCCGCTGCCATCCAAGCGACCCACGTATGCGTGAGTCCGGGATCATTCACAAAAATAAGAGTAAAGGTCCGAATGATTGCATACAGTCCCACTTTTGTCAGTAACGCACCGAACAAGGCCCTTATAGCAGACGGTGGCGCACTGTAAGAACCCGGCAGCCAGAAAAAGAGAAATAATCCCGCTTTCAATGAGAACACAATCAGGAACAGAACAGCGATCACATTGAGTACGCCGCCCTGCCCCGCTTCAGCAATCCGTTGAGACAAATGAGCCATATTCAGGGTGCCGGCAGCCGCATATAGATAAGCAACTGCTGCTACAAAAAGTGTGGATGACACAATGTTAATAAGCAAATATTTGGATGTTTCTCGAAGCTGGAGCTTCGTTCCCCCCAGTGAAATCAAGGCATAGGAGGAAATCAGCATAACCTCGAAGAAAACGAACAAATTGAACATATCTCCTGTAAGAAAAGATCCGTAGACACCTACAAGCAAGAAATGAAAAAAGGTGTAGTAATAAAAACGCTCCCGTTCTGCCTCAATACTACGGAAGGAGTAGATAAGAATACCCAAGCTTACCACTGAAGCAGTTAGCACAAGCAGAGCCGCAAACATGTCCCCCACGAACACAATGCCATACGGCGGCGCCCATCCCCCCATTTGCAAAGTTTGTATACCTCCGCTATGAATGCGGTAAATCAGCACAAGAGCAATCATAATATTCAAAATGGCGCTAACTGTACTAATGAACCGCTGAAGCAGA
>NZ_JCAJRU010000021.1:0-32829 GCF_059447605.1 Paenibacillus sp. N119s
AAAACCAAATGCCATTCCATCTACAATACTGTAAGTAAAGGGCATCATCACCATGATCAAAAACGCAGGAAACGATTCGGTAAAATCACTGAAATCCATTTCTCGCACATTTTGTACCATTAAGCCCCCGATAATGATTAATACAGGCGCAATGGCACTGTCAGGAATATAAGCCAACAGTGGAATAAAGAAAAATGTCGCACCGAATAAAATTGCAGTTACCAGCGGTGTCATTCCCGAGCGTCCCCCTGCGGCAATACCAGCCGTCGATTCCGCAGCGGCTACTGCGGGACTGCTGCCCAGAATACCAGCAAAGATATTGGTGACAGCCAATACACGCAAACTGTTCTTAAAAGTATCCGGTCTTCCAATCATGTTGGTCTGTGCAGTAATCATTCCAACATTCTCGAACAACACAATTAATAACAGCAAAAAAACAGCGATCCAAAAGGCTACCGAAACGATGCCTGAAAAGGAAAGCTCCCCAAACAATTGCCCGTATTGACGTACTGTTTCAGAGGTTCGCACCGCGCTTACTGGCTCTACAGCTCCCAGTATGTATGCAAGCCCGGTTCCTACCAAGATACTGATAAGCAAACCTCCCTGAACGTTGCGCACAAATAATACAATCGCGAGCAACAATGTTACACAGGCTGTAATCACCTTGGGATCATTAAAATGACCAATAGCCACAAAAGTGGTTTGATGTGCAATCACAATCCCGCTTTTTTGCAAGCCTATGAAGGTTAAAAACAGACCAATGCCGACCGTAATTCCATGCTGCAGATTGTGGGGAATCGCCTGACTTATTAGCTTGTACAATGATGTAAATGCCACAATGGCGAATATCATCCCTGTGACAGCAACCACCATCAACGCTTCCTGCCAGCTCAGCTTCATGGAATGTACGAGCGTGTACGTAAAAAAGGCATTAATCCCCATCCCTGGTACAACAACCATGGGAGACTTTCCGCCAAAAGCCATCAGCAGACAGCCGATAATGGACGTGAGCAGTGTCCCTAGCATCGCTCCTTGCAGCGGAATCCCTGCATCCGCCAAAATAGTTGCATTAACCATCACAATATATACAACAGAAAAATAAGAAATGGCACCCGCGGCCAATTCCTTTTTCCAATAGTGCTCAGGCTTAAAACCGAGACTTCTGGACCATAGTCCATCCTTCATACCAAAACCTCCAGCAAGTTGTTCAATCTGTTGCAGTAAGCTGCGTTTTTTCAAAACAAAAAGAGCTGTAGTCTACTGTGACACCAAGTGAAGTGATGCACAGAACTACAGGTCTTAAAGGGAACACACACTACTGTAATCTATGGGTGTACTGTCATGCTATTTTTCCAGCTTACACACCAGCGCGCTCTAACAAATCCTTCACGGCCACACTCACCATGATCAAGCCTACTACCGGAGGTACATAAGCATTGCTTGCAGGCGGCTGCTTTGCTTTCCGAATTTCAGGCGCGTTGGCAGGTACAATTTTTTTGGTAATGTCTTCGCGCGGCTTCATGGGCTCCTCATCAGAGAATACAACCTTGACGCCTTTGGTAATCCCTTCCTTGCGTAGCTTGGTACGGATGACACGGGCAATCGGGTCCATTCTTGTCTGGGAAATATCAGCAACTTGAAAACGACTTGGGTCCATTTTGTTCGCAGCGCCCATGCTGGAAATCATCGGAATTCCCCGTTTCAAGCATTCCTTAATCAAATGGATTTTGTAAATAATCGTATCCGAAGCATCCAGCACATAATCCAGGTCGTACTTGAATAGCTCCTCATATGTTTCTTCTGTATAAAACATGTTCAGTGCAATCGCTTCACATTCAGGATTAATCAGCTTCACGCGCTCAACCATCAGATCAGCCTTTTTTTGCCCTACGGTCGTCGTCAGCGCATGAATTTGGCGATTAATATTGGTAATGTCTACGACGTCCTTATCAATCAAGATAATACGTCCAACACCTGTCCGCGCCAGCGCTTCCACTGCAATCGAGCCGACACCGCCGATACCCAATACAGCTACCGTGCTATTTTTCATAACCTCCAGACCTTCCGTCCCGATGGCCAGTTCCGTGCGTGAAAATTGATGCAGCATATGGTAATCCTCCCTTACTGGTTTAAACTCTATACTTGAATTCCAGCGTACAAACCACGAACCCATTACCCATAAAGGGTAACGGGTTCACGGCATTTTATAATCTATTTACATGCCAATAGAATGGCACTTGCAAGTCCAACGTTTGTTTTAAGCTTTACGCTTTAGGCGCAACCGGCTTCGGAGCAAGACGAATATGAAGCTGATCCAACTGAGCTTGATCCACTTCGGCTGGTGCATCCATAAGCAGGTCGGTTGCGCTGGCTGTTTTCGGGAATGCAATGGTTTCACGAAGATTTGTACGACCTGCAAGCAGCATGACCAGACGGTCAAATCCGAAGGCAATACCGCCATGTGGAGGCGTACCATATTCGAAAGCATCCAGCAGGTAACCGAATTTATCCTTCACTTCTTCCGGCGGCAGGTTGAGCGCTTTGAACATTTTCTCCTGCACTTCACGTTTGAAAATACGCATCGAGCCGCCACCCACTTCGTAGCCGTTCAGCACGATATCGTAGGCCTGAGCACGAACTTGACCTGGATCTGTGTCCAAGAGGGCCAGATCTTCTTCCTTCGGACGAGTGAACGGATGGTGCTCCGCTACATAACGTTTTTGCTCTTCGTCATAGCCCAGAAGCGGGAAGTCTACGACCCAGGCAAATTTGAATTTGCTATCGTCGATGAGCCCCAAATGACGGCCAATTTTCAAACGAAGCGCGCCCAAAACATCGGCAACTACTTTTTTATTATCTGCAGAGAACAGCAATAGGTCGCCTTCTTCAGCTCCCGTGCGCTCTTTCAGTGCTTCGATTTCTTCTGGGGTGAAGAATTTAACGATAGGCCCCTTGAATTCGCCTTCTTTCACTTGAATCCAAGCCAAGCCCTTGGCTCCATAACGTGCTGCAAAAGGACCCAGGTCATCAATGTCCTTACGGCTCCATGTACCGCATCCTTTGGCATTAAGGACTTTAACTTCGCCACCCTTTTCAATTACGGAAGCAAATACTTTTACCCCACTGGTTGCCACGATATCATTGACATTGATCAACTCCAGACCAAAACGCAGGTCAGGCTTGTCAGAACCATACTTGTCCATTGCCTCGGCATGTGTGATCCGTTGGAATGGGGTTTCCAGTTCTACCCCAATTGTTTCTTTGAACAACTTCACCATCAGACGCTCCATCATAGGCAGCAAGTCATCCTGTTGCATGAAGGAAGTCTCAATGTCGATCTGCGTAAATTCAGGCTGGCGGTCAGCACGCAAATCTTCATCACGGAAACAACGTGCAACTTGGTAGTAGCGCTCCAGGCCGCCCACCATCAGCAATTGCTTGTACAATTGTGGCGATTGCGGCAAGGCAAAAAATTCGCCTTCATGCACTCGGCTAGGAACCAGATAGTCACGTGCACCCTCTGGGGAGCTCTTCGTCAAAATCGGTGTTTCCACTTCAATAAAATCTTCGCCGTCGAGGAAGTCGCGGAATACTTTTGCTGCTTTGGAACGCAACTTCAATGTCTGATGCATTTCCGGACGACGCAGGTCCAGATAACGGTATTTCAAACGCAGCGACTCGTCTACTTCTACGCCATCTTCAATGAAGAATGGAGGTGTTTTGGATGCATTCAACACTTCGATTTCAGTAACACGTACTTCAATTTCACCTGTAGGCAGGTTCGTATTGATTGTTTCTGCATCACGTTTGACAACGGTGCCAGTAACCTCAAGCACATATTCACTGCGGACACGGTCTGCAATTTGCAGTGCTTCACCGGAATAGGCTGGATTAAACACGATTTGTACGATTCCACTACGGTCACGCAGATCTATAAAAAGTACGCCCCCCAAATCACGACGGGTCTGTACCCAACCGTTCAATGTAACTGTTTCTCCGATATGCGCATGAGTCAATGCGCCGCATTGATGACTCCTTTTCATAATACACACTCCTGTTTATGTTTAGTAGTTAATGCTATATGACAGCCAGAGGGAAGCTCCCCCTGACTGATGTTACATCCTGTTATTTAACCTAGTTCTTCTACCAGCTGATCCAGCTTAACAGTACGCTGCTCACCGGTTTCCATGTTTTTCAGTGCAATTTCGCCTTTAACGAGCTCATCGTCACCCAGAATCGCTGTATATCTTGCTTTAAAGCGATCTGCCGATTTCATCTGCGCCTTCATTTTACGTCCCAGATAATCTCGCTCTGCGGAAAATCCAGCTTGCCGCAACTTGAACAGTTGCTTGGTTACTTCCGTTTCTGCTGCCTCACCCAACGCCACCATATAGATATCTAGCGGCTTGGCTTCGTTCAAGTTGACTCCCTGATGCTCCAAGATCAGCTGAATTCGCTCCAGCCCGATACCAAAACCAATCCCCGGCTGATCAGGTCCGCCCAGATCTCCAACCAATCCGTTGTAGCGTCCTCCTCCACCAATCGTGTCAATAGCCCCAATTCCTTCGGCTTTGAATTCGAATGCTGTCAGCGTATAATAATCCAGCCCCCGTACCAAGCGGGGATTCACTGTATATTCCACGCCCATCGCATCTAAATTTTGCTTTACTTTCTCAAAGTGCGTGCGGGATTCCTCATCCAAACTATCCAGAATGGAAGGTGCCCCGCCAAATTTGTCCTGATCATCTTTGCTATCCAGCACTCGCAGCGGATTACGCTCGATGCGTGCTTGGCTTTCCTTGGTCAACATATCCTTGATGGGCATCAGGAAATCCACCAAATGCTGCCGATAAGCAGCACGGCTGGCAGCATTACCGACAGAGTTAATTTCTACCTGTACACCTTTCAAGCCCAGCTCACGGCAGAACTGGTACCCGAAAGCAATAACTTCTGCATCCAGCGCCGGGTCCATCGCCCCGAATGCTTCAATGCCAAATTGGTGAAACTGGCGCTGACGCCCAGCCTGTGGACGCTCATACCGGAACATCGGACCAATATAATACAGCTTGGTCACATCCGGCTCACCGTACAGTTTGTTCTCCACATAAGAGCGGACAACCCCTGCCGTTCCTTCCGGACGCAGCGTCATGCTCCGTTTGCCTTTATCCTCAAAAGTATACATTTCCTTTTCCACCACATCGGTCGTTTCACCCACACCCCGAATGAACAAATTCGTTTGTTCAAACATCGGTGTACGGATCTCACGATAATTAAAGCGGCGGCTAATTTCGCGGGCTTTTTCCTCGACCACTTGCCATTTTTCAACACTGCCTGGCAGCAAATCCTGTGTTCCCGTCGGTTTTTGAAAGGCCATTAACGTATCCCCCCGTCGTTGTAGTTCTTATTGTGCGCTTTTCTACTTACTCCAATTTCAATATAAAACAAAAAATCCCTCGCCCTGTTAACATCAACAGGGACGAGGGATTGTCGTTTACAAATCACCCGTGGTACCACCCACATTCCGGAGTTACCCAGACACCCGCATAAGAATGACTTCGTGTCCGTCAGCATTGCGCTGACTCCGCTCATACGTATAACGCCCGTAACGCGCAGTACGGCTATTATGCAGGGTAGTCTGCTGTTGGGCATATGTTATGCATTGCTCAGCAGAAATTCCTCATTGTTCGCCGCCTGTTCTCGGGGAGGTCATTCGTCCGCTCATCAAGGGAATTTTTACAGCCTGGAAATTCCTCTCTGCGCTTGTGGGTTCGGAGTACTTGGTCCCGTCATCAAATCATTTTTCATTATTTTATGATTTTAATGAACTGCTTCGACAAAGTCAAGAGATTCCTCCTAGAATCAGACAAATAAGTCTTATAAAAAGAAAATAACCTGCGGAAACGGTCCGCAGGTTTAAAAAGATATATCAAAAGGGGGTCATGCTGTTATTATAAACAACGAATATTAAGGAATGATGTTTCGAATATTACAATTATATTACAGTCATGCTAGTGGACAATTTCCTCGGGTATCGACAATCTTGTGCCACTCGCTCGTCTTTAATCTAGCTGCGCCACATAGGCGCGATTGGAACGAAGCTTATAGATGATCTCTTCATAATCGGCCTCATTCACCTTGGCGGACAATACATACCGTAATTCATCATGATCACCGTTAATATACACATCTGTTGCCCGAAGCAAACCTCCGTCATGATCTGTTGTTCCGCTCCGATCTTCATTGAGATCCCTTTGGGCAGCACCAGAATTAACCTCGTCATCCTTCGCACCTGGTAGAATATTCTCCCCATAGGCCCCTGCGGCTGGGATTGCCGCATCAGCAGACCCTCCTGTGCTCACAGAACCAGTATTGTTATAGGGAATAAGCGGAATTAATACCCTCGTCTCGCGACCGAGTGCCTCATCCAGAGCACCTACTTCCAAATGTTCAGTTCTATAAGCTTGAAGCGAAGCTCTGGCACCCTCAGCTTCATCTTCTGTGCGGAAATAAGCCTGAATCTGTTTAGCCATCTCAAATCCTCCTCGTATGGGAATTGTACTGGCATAAATCTACAGAAGCATTCACGGTCAAATTACAATGCCTTTAACAACTCACGTACAAAGGCTGGCTCATCCTTAGGCGTCCGAGAGGTAATAAAGTTGCCGTCCACGACCGCCTCTCGATCCTCAAAATGAGCACCCGCATTAATCAAGTCATCTTTTAATGGAGGGTAAGCTGTGATCGTTCGGCCTTGTAACAAATCGGCGCTCGCCAAAATTTGCGGTCCGTGGCAGATAGCTCCAATCGTTTTTTTGGACTCGTTCATTTCAGTTACAAATTTCAGGATATTCGCATCCAGACGCAGATTTTCCGGAGATGATCCACCAGGAATAACCACTGCATCGTAGTCACTTGATTTCACATCAGCAATGGATTTCTCAATGGTGTAGCTTACTTTGCCTTGTTTGCCGTTCACTTTTTCACCTTGTTTTAGCCCAATAATATCTGCCTCGTGTCCAGCCTTTTTCAGTTCATCATAGGGGACCTTCATTTCGGAATCCTCGAATTGGTCAGCTAACAAGAATGCAATTTTACTCATTATCGTTCAGATCTCCTTTCCGATTATCCTCAGAGCGAGCTTAAAGTTAGGTTTGTTTACCACGCTTTGTTATTACCCGCTTGATCTGTGTTTATAACAATTCTCAGCAGTGAACAAGAAAAAGGAGCCCTTTTGGCTCCCCTCTGATTTACTGCCACATATTTTATTTTCGACCTCTTTATAAATGCTTAAGACAACACGTTGTTAAGACTTTAAGGCTACGTCTACCACAATTGATTCTTGTTGTTACCTACGTGGCAGGGCACCGCGTCCTGGCTTGTCCACAGCTGTAGCAACATGCTGTAATAACGCATCAGCATTACGAGTAAGGCTGATTGCCTCCCGTATACTGCCAGGATACAGCAGCACCGAGCTTCGAAATCCGTCCATTTTTGGGGTCTGACGCATCACTTCGTCTCTCCTGTCACCCTTAAAGCTTACCAGATGGCTTGCCACCAACCGGGATGACATTAGGTTCCCTCTAAACGGTTATTTTATTCTTTTCTTCTGCTCAGGTGCTCAGATCATACCTAATCAATGTTGAACTACGAACGTTCGCTATCCAAAATCAACGTCACTGGGCCCCAGTTGGTCAGTGAAACATCCATCATAGCCCCAAAAATTCCTGTCTCGACCTCCAGGCCTTTGGCTCGAAGCTGGCTGTTGAAGAAATCATACAGCTTCTCGGCTTCCTCAGGTTTGGCCGCTCCCATAAAGTTGGGTCTTCTCCCTTTACGGCAGTCACCGTACAATGTAAATTGAGAGACTGACAAAATAGCTCCACCGACGTCCAGCACGCTATCGTTCATTTTGCCTTCCGCATCCTCAAATATACGCAATCCCGCTGTTTTATCCGCCAAATAAACGGCATCGGCTGCCGTATCTCCCTGACCAATACCAACCAGCAGCATTAATCCGGTTCCGATCTTGCCGACCACCTTTTGATTCACCGTTACCTGAGCGTCTTTACAGCGCTGAATAATGATCCTCATCGCCTCTCCGCTGCTCCTTTACTATTTCCCCTTAGAAGGTGCTCACAGTCGTATACGGCTTCTTCCAGCCCCTGCGAGCCTTGTACCTAAGCTCTACTACAAAACTATACAAACTTACGAGTACATTGAACAAGTTTATTGCATAATCCGATGCACGGTGTATACATCCTTCACCCGTTTGATCCGTTCGACAACGGAATGCAAATGATCCGTGTTACGAATCAGAATTGTAATGTGAATCATTACCATTTTATTTTTATCCGTACGTCCTGTCACGGCCGAGAAGCTGGTTTTGTTCTCAGAAATGGCTTGAAGCACCTCGTTCAACAAACCGTTGCGGTCATGGCCTGTAATCTCAATATCTACACTATAGTTGACCTCAGCTGCTTCTTCCCATTCAACTTCAATCACGCGCGCCTGATCTTCGTCTGTACCCAAAGGAATATTCGGGCAATCCTTACGGTGAACAGATACCCCGCGCCCACGTGTAACATAGCCAATGATATCGTCACCCGGTACAGGGTTACAACATCGTGCAAAACGAACGAGCAAATTATCGACGCCTCTAACACTGACACCATTGGTCGGTGCTTTTTTCCGTTCACCCTGCGGTTTGTACTCCTTGACCTCGGTTGTCAGTTCGATCAGTCGTGCCTCTTCTTGTTCCTTGCGCAACTTCTCTGTCAGGCGTGTACAAACCTGAGCTGCGGTTATACCACCAAAGCCAATCGCTGATAGCATATCTTCAGAATCATTAAAAGAGAACTTTTGCGCCACTTCCTGAAGTTTGTCCTCGGTCATCCACACCGATGGCTCAATATCACGCTTTCTCAGCTCACGCTCCATACTTTCGCGACCTTTTTCGACATTCTCTTCGCGCTTTTCTTTCTTGAACCACTGCTTGATTTTACTGCGCGCGTGAGAGGACTGAGCAATTTTAAGCCAGTCCTGACTAGGTCCATATGAATGCTTGGACGTCATAATTTCCACGATATCGCCAGTTTTCAGACGATAATCCAAAGGAACAATTCTTCCATTTACCTTAGAGCCAATTGTCCGATTTCCAACTTCGGTATGGATACGGAAAGCAAAGTCCAGCGGAACCGATCCAGCCGGCAACTCAATAACCTCTCCCTTAGGCGTAAAAACAAACACAAGGTCTGAGAAAAAGTCCATTTTGAGTGATTCCACAAATTCCGACGCATCCTTCGCCTCGTTTTGCAGCTCCAGAATTTCTCGGAAAAAGGTGATCTTATCCTCAAAGTTCGTGTTATTTGCCCCGTTGTTTTCTTTATAAGCCCAATGGGCGGCAATCCCGAATTCAGCGGTGCGGTGCATATCCACTGTACGAATTTGTACTTCTGTAGGCTCTCCATTGGGACCCACTACGGTCGTATGGAGAGACTGATACATATTAGCCTTAGGCATGGCGATATAATCCTTAAACCGCCCCGGCATCGGTTTCCACAACGTATGGATAATCCCCAATGTGGCATAACAGTCTTTAATGTTATCCACAATAATTCGAATAGCCAGCAAATCATATATTTCATTGAATTGCTTGTTTTTCGTTGTCATCTTTTTAAAAACACTGTAAATATGTTTAGGACGTCCGGACAAATCAGCCTGAATGCCCATCTCTTCCAGCTTTTCTCTGATACGCTGTATGACATTATCAATAAATTGCTCGCGCTCTGCCCGCTTCTTATGCATCAAATTAGCGATGCGATAATATTGCTGAGGATTCAGATAACGCAAAGCAATATCTTCCATTTCCCATTTAATTGCTGAAATACCCAATCGGTTTGCAACCGGACAGAAAATCTCCAACGTTTCATAAGCAATTCGACGCTGGCTTTCTTCCGATTGATATTTCAGGGTACGCATATTGTGCAGACGATCTGCCAACTTAATGACGATGACACGAATGTCCTGCGCCATCGCAATAAACATTTTTCGATAATTTTCGTTCTGCTGTTCTTCCTTGGATCGGAACTGGATACGCTCCAGCTTCGTTAGACCATCGACAAGCATCGCACATGTATCGCCAAAATGCTCACGAATCTGCGCTAAAGACACTGTCGTATCCTCCACAACGTCATGTAAAAGAGCGGCGATAATGGAGATGGTATCCATCTGCATATTAACGACGATATCAGCAACCGCAAGCGGATGCAGAATATAAGGTTCACCGGACTTACGAGTCTGGCCGGAATGGGCCTGCTCGGCAAAATCATAGGCGTCCCTGATGCGGATAAGATCTGCTTCTCTGGTATAAGCCCCGGCCTTTTTAAGTAATTGCTCTATCCCCATTCTGCTCTATTCCGTGTCCTTTCTATGCAAAATGGAACCCGCCGATCAATGTCGCGCAAAGGTTCCCTTTTTAAAAGTGATTTCCTACAATTATGACGCTTAGCACGCCACACGTCAACTATTACAGGTTTGGCACTGTCGCATTATTTTGTCACACATGGATAAGTAAAATCACGATTATTGGCGAAATGGAACGAATTATATTGAAAAAATTACGAAAAGTAATTAATGTATATAAGAATAATTGAAAGAACTAAGGAGTGAACTGCGTTGCAACGCGAAATTCAAGTTAATGAAAAGCTTCCAGCAGGGCCTGGGTTCCTGCTCAGCGTACAGCATTTGTTTGCCATGTTTGGCAGCACCGTGCTGGTGCCCAATATTTTCGGCGTCGATCCCGGCATGATTTTGCTCATGAACGGTATTGGAACATTGTTGTACATATGGATTTGCCGTGGCAAAATTCCTGCGTATCTCGGCTCCAGCTTCGCTTTTATCGCTCCCGTCAGTCTTGTGCTTAAAAGTAACCCTGGCAGCAGTGGCTATGCAATGGCCTTGGGTGCTTTCATTGCTACAGGTATTATTTTCTGCCTCGTCGCCCTGATAATCAAATATGCTGGGACACGTTGGCTGGACATCGTTTTTCCACCGGCTGTCATGGGCTCCATCGTAGCTTTAATCGGTCTGGAGCTTGTACCGGTTGCAGCAGGCATGGCAGGCATTATCAATGCCGATCCGACTAAAGCCTGGACACCTGATCCCAAAACGATCACCCTTTCCCTCGTTACACTGGGTGTTACGGTTCTAGGAGCGGTATTGTTTCGTGGGTTCGCCAAAATTATTCACATTTTGATCGGTATCGTGGTAGGCTATGTGCTTGCTTATTTTATGGGAATGGTCAATACACAGGCCATTGCGGACGCTCCTTTGTTCGGTCATCCCACAATTACTACTCCAACCTTTGATGCCTCGGCTATGCTGACGATTCTTCCTGTTGCTCTGGTGGTCATTGTAGAGCATATTGGTCACCTGCTTGTAACTAGCAACATCGTCGGACGCGAGCTGTCCAAGGATCCTGGTCTCCATCGTTCTCTGCTGGGTAACGGGATTTCTACCATCATTTCCGGCTTTGTAGGTTCTACACCTAATACGACTTATGGTGAAAATATCGGTGTTATGGCATTAACGAAAGTGTACTCTGTATGGGTTATTGGGGGGGCGGCTATCATTGCCATCCTGTTGTCCTTCTCGGGTACGTTCTCCGCGATTGTTTCTAATATTCCGTCCCCAGTTATGGGTGGCGTATCCTTGTTATTATTCGGTGTGATCGCTGCCTCTGGTCTTAGAATCTTCGTTGAGCAAAAGGTTGATTTCGCTAAGCCAACCAATATGCTGCTCGCTACCATTGTGTTGGTTGTCGGAATCAGCGGTACTACGTTCACTTGGGGTGCTGTTACCCTGAAAGGTATGGCACTGGCTACAATCATTGGGATTATTCTGAGTCTGTTCTTCAAGCTGATTGATGTGCTCGGCTGGTCGAACGATAAAACGCAGGAACCTTTAACTGAAAAAACACCAGATTGATATCTGTCTTCAATTTAAAAAACGCCGCTCCATGTAGGTTAGAATCAACACGCTCAGGCTGTGTAGGCAAGCGTGTAAGTATCCTTCTTACATGGAACGGCGTCTTTTTATGCATTTTATTTATTTGGCAATATCACACTTGAAAACGGGATACGACCTGACTAAGGGTATCAGAGACACCTGTAAGCGACTTGGCGGAGCTATTCAGACCTTCCAGGTTCTTTAGCTGCCGTTCGGATCGTTCCGAAGCTTGCCCTGCACGTTCAGTTGAAGCTTTCGCAATATCTGCAAGATAACCAATAGATGCCGCAACTTCTTCCGAGCCTGCCGACATTTCTTCAGAGGCAGAAGAAACCTCCTGTACCTCTGTCGCTACCTGCTGAATATCCTGATTCATCGCTATAAAACGTTCTTCCACCTCACGTAAAATAGACACTCCTTCATCCATCTCCAGAGCCCCCTGCTGCATTCCTTCCAAGGCTAATTTGGTTTCTTCCTGCATGGCTCGGATTCGACTCGTAATTTGCTCCGCAGACTCGCTTACATTAACGGCCAGCTTGCCGATTTCTGAAGCCACCACAGCGAACCCTCGGCCATGCTCCCCGGCACGGGCGGCTTCAATGGAAGCATTCAACGACAGCAACTTGGTCTGTCCACTAATTTCCTGAATCATTCCAATAATACTACCAATTTGGGCGGACCGTTCATTTAACGAACTTACTACTCTGCCCGCCTCATCCATAGACAGTTTCGCTTTATACATTCCTTGGTTGACCACGTTCAACCGTTCATTTCCTTGTTGTGCTTTATGTTCAATCTCGGTGGTTGACTCGGATACATGCTGTATAGATTCAGCAATGCGCTGTATGCCAACAGCCATTTGTTCCATCGCAGTCGCACTCTCTGCTGCGGCAGCCAATTGAAGCTCGGCTCCTTCCTTCACCTGTGCTAATTCTTCTGCATTATGGTGCGCATCTATAGCAGCCCCGGAAATCTCTTGGGACATTTTTGAAGATACGCCTGAGATCACGTTCGACTCTTCATTCAAGCGCAATGCCATCCCTCTAGTTACACCTATCACCTTATTGATCCCGTCAGCCATTTGACCAAACTCATCCTTACGTCGGTGTGCTAGTTCAACGGTGTAATCCCCAAGAGCCATGCGATTGGTCATCTGCATTATTTTTTTAATCTCTTTGATCATACCTGAATTGTTAATCAATATCGCTCCTATAATTAGTAAAATGCCTATAACACTAACCATTAATAGAAGTTTAAGCATTTCATTCGCAGAGCGATTCAAATCCGATTCTGGCAGTAATACACCGATTTTCCATCCGGTTTGTGGAAGTGTTTCGTACATTATCCGGTAATCCTTATTATCAAGGGGTACGGATAGTTGTCCAGACATACCACTTTGAATAGATTGTGCTGCTTCTGCATTCATCGTGTTTGTTAACGGCTCGCCTGCTTTTAAAGACGGGAGACCGGATGACAGAATAGCTCCGTTCTTATCCAACAAGATTGCACTACCTTGAGTACCAAACTTCATTTTTTCAATATACGTCTGGATACTTGACATATTTAGGTCGCCTGTAATGACACCTAACAATTTTCCCTGTCTGTCATAAAATGCTTTCCCTGCAGTAATCATATTGATGTTCAGCTTGCTATCGTAAAAAGGCTCTGTGAAATTTATATCTTTACCACGTTCTACAGCTTCTGTATACCAAGGCTGCGTTAAATAATCATATTGCGGATCGTCATATTCAGTCGTTTGCTTGACCAGCTCGCCATCTCTGTGCACATATATTGAACGGTAAGTCACTCCCGGATCATATGCACCCTTAGCAAAATAAATACCTAACCCGTATGACATATCATTTAAAGCCAGCTCTTGTTCAAAAAAACGTCCATAGCCCTCAATGTTCATTCCTGTTCCCAGTTGTTCCGCACTCTTAGTCAGCATCGAAACAAGTAAAGCATGACGATCTACATTTGCCGCAATATCAACTTTAGCCCTTGTCAAAGAATGAACAGCATTTTGGCTTATTTCCGTATCTAGCTTCTGCCTGGCAAAAAAATAAGACAAAAAACTGATTAAAATCAGTGTTATAAGTACGATTGGAACCAAGGTAGAAAATGTACGTGCTTGTAAGCTCTTAAATTGAAATATACCCAATATATATCCACCTCTGTTTCTTTTTTAATCTTTATCGACATTTATTTTATTTTTTTATAACTCTTTCCCAATAAAACCCGTGGTAATTTGTTACAATAAGGAAATTCAATTTAATTACAATCAAAAAATAGCCCGATGGACCAACTCTTTAGATAAAGAGATGATCCATCAGGCTATTTAAACAATCTATACATAAAATATTTCCCGGGAAACCCCGGTTCCGAAATACTTAATACTTAATCAGGGTGAATACATCTACGTCAGGTAGCTTCGCCCGTCCGTTGAGATCAGACAGCTCGATCAGAAAAGCAGCTCCTGCCACATTACCACCAAGTTGGCGTACCAAGTTCACGGATGTAGCGATGGTTCCACCTGTAGCAAGCAAATCATCAGCAATCAGAACATTTTGCCCCGGCTCAATCGCATCCTTATGCATAGCCAGAGTATCCTTACCATATTCCAAACCGTATGCTTCCTCAATGGTTTCTCCAGGCAACTTGCCACTTTTACGGATAGGAATAAAACCAACCCCCAATGCATAAGCCAGAGGTGCACCCACAACGAATCCACGTGCTTCCGGACCTGCAATCAAATCAATTTTCAAATCAGATACCAGTTCCTTCATATCGTTGATAGCCTTGCGGTACAGTTCACCATTTTTCATTAGGGTTGTAATGTCCTTAAAACTAATCCCTGGTTGTGGAAAATCGTTAATCACCCGAATATATTCTTTGTAGTCCAACTTAGTTCCTCCTACTGTAAACTTCTAATTAGTATATACATTTTACAAAACTGCAAGGTAGTATCTCAAGACGCACCCTTCATAAGCGACATAATCCAGCTTGTCATTTGGGTGGTGTCTGCGTCCAGTAAATAGCGCTCCATCTCAGCCATATTATACAATTCCTGATAGCGCGGAGAAGCAGTTAAATCCCGCTTGGGCGGATTGGATACAAAACGAAATTGACCCTCTGTACGCGTCAAAAACTCAAGATCCTCGAAGATGTCCAATACTTTGGATAACATACGGACTGAACAGGAGCACTGCCGGCTAAGGGCAGGTAGCATTGCTTTTTCATCAATTAGCTGTGTACCCATTCGGGAAAGCACAATGTAAATACGCTTAAACAGCTCCCTATCGGGACTTACGAGCCGGCCGCCACGCTCACTGGGCGAATGAAGAAGAAAAACGTTCTCTACATTCTCAAAGGTAGACCATAAAGCATGAAACTGCTCAGGGGTATCTGGCGGCTCCAGTACGAACAATGACTTCACAGAGTGCTGTGTATTTTTTTGACCATCACTGGGAGTAACGCAGCCATTTTTATCGTATAACCATAAGGATTCAGCATCCACAGCGCTCGATGGACGAAGCCGAGATGAGGGATGGATCAACACTGCTACATCGTTCTTTCTATCCTCTAAGCTTGGATGAAAGATCTTTAGCCCTCGCTCCAGTTCGGCAAGAGGGTCCGATACTCCACGGTAATCAAAAATTTGCGGAGCCTGCACACGAATATCCTGCAACATCAGCTGAAGGGATCGTTTACCGTTCCACTCGTTAATTGATAATTCACCCAACAGATCTATGTCCGTATCCTGCTGTAAAAAATCAGCCAAATCGCCACGTCGGAAGGCAACTGCTTCCAGCGATAAACCGTTCTGCTCCAGTACTAGCTTCACATGGTTTTTCTCACGTCCCATTTTACGAGCCTCACGCAATTGAAGCCCCTGTAATACGAATCGTGGCGAGGGATTTCCCATACCAAAAGGCTGGAGCAATTCGAGTTCTTCAACTACTTGTAAAGATACCTCATCCAGACGACAGACCATATCAGCCTCAGCTACAGGAATAAAATCTTCTGGTGTGAGAATGGAAGCTGCATAGCGGTTTAGCCGTTCTTCAAATAATTGAAGATTGTCACAGGACAATGTCATTCCCGCCGCCGAAGGATGTCCACCAAAATGCTCCATGAGCTCATGACAATCTGTGAGAGCACTGTAGATATCCAATGCAGGAATAGAGCGAGCAGATCCTTTGCACATACCTGTCTCCGCATCTATGCCCAGAATAATAGTTGGCCGATAATAGCGATCCAACAGCTTGGATGCCACAATCCCGACGACACCAACATTCCAGCCTTCACCAGCCAAAACAATAACGGATGGAAGCTTGCCTCCATTGATTTTGGATGCTAGTTGCTGCTCGGCTTGCTCCACAATGCGTTCGACCACTTGTTGACGCTCACGATTGAGCAGATCCAGCGCATGCGCAAGTTGGTCAGCTTCCTCCTCTTTTTCTGTCGTTAGCAGGGAGACAGCTCGTCCCGCATGATCCAGTCGCCCGCTCGCATTAATCCGCGGAGCCAATGCAAACGCGATGTTGACCGAAGTCACTGTGGATATCTCCACACCCGCTACATGAAGTAGCGCCCGAATCCCTGGGAATGCAGAGTTTCTCATGGATTGAATCCCTCGGCGTACTATCGTCCGGTTCTCACCATGTAGTGGCATCAAATCAGCTACTGTACCAATAGCGGCGATTTCAAACCATTCCTCGGGTACTTCACTCAACAACGCCTGAGCCAGCTTCAGAGCAACACCAACGCCTGCAAGGCCTTTAAATGGGTAGGGACAAGCCGGCAGCTTCGGATTAATCAATGTATAAGCCTCAGGAAGTACAGCAGGCGGTTCATGATGATCAGTCACAATTACATCGATCCCTAAGGAAGTCGCATAAGCAACTTGCTCTACTGCACTAATTCCCGTATCCACCGTAATGACCAGCGTAACTCCTTGCTGATGTGCCCAATCCAGAGCATGGTTGTGCAGACCATATCCCTCATTCGAACGATGAGGAATGTAAATATCATAAGATGCCTTCAGAAAACGCATAAGCTGAATCATCAATGATGTACTGGATACGCCGTCTGCATCATAGTCACCATAGATTAGTATATGCTCGCCACGCTCCAGGGCCTGGCGAATTCTCGGTACGGCCTCTTTCATGCCATGTAGCAGAAAAGGGTCGTGTACATCGTCCATACTTCCGTACAAAAAGCGGTTTGCTTCCCCGGCTGTAGTGACGCCCCGGTTCACTAAAAGCCGGGACAACAACTGTGAAATCCCCAGCTCTTCTGTTAACGGCTGAGCCGCTTCCAGGTTAACCTCCGGGGTCTTCCATCTGTACTGCGAATGAAGCAATCCTATTCACCTTTCTTTCATAGTCGGCCTGCCTCATTGAAGCAAGGACGACGCATCATTATCAGGCAGTTCATGATTGGATTTATAAGGATACCCGGCTTGGTAAGAAATGAACTGCATTTGTACATGAGTCACCTGTGGAAAACGGGCTAATAGCAAATTTTTAGCTCGATCGGCAATTTCCTGTGCTTCCTGCACCGTAATCCGCGGGTTAACACTTATCGTAACATCCACTGTTATGAAATGGCCCGTTTCCTGGGCATGTAAGTGTTCCACCGTTACAATACCATATACTCGTTGAATCGTCTCCATAAAGCGCTGGGAGTCTTCCTCCCGCAAGGGTTGTGCAGGTGCCTGATAAGCGGTATTCATCACCATCAGATATCCTTTACGCAACACCAGACAGGCTACCAGCAAAGCTGCAGTTGGATCAAGATACAACAAAGCAGGCCATTCCATTGCTTCGCCAGTCATTGCACCGATCATGCCGATCAATGCAATCAAAGATGAATACAGCGAGTACCGTTCATGGTTAGCATACCGGTCTGCTTCCGCTTTAAGGCCATGTTTTATCGAGTAGCGATATTGAAACTGAAATAATGCTTCTCTCAACACCAAAGCAATTAACACGGTAATTAAAGCATACAGACCGGGAGCCTGCGGCTCCGAACTACTTAATGAACGAACAGCAGAAATACCTAGCTGAAGCCCGCTCATCAGCACTAGGATAGCCAGCACCACAGATATGACCGTCCGAACTTTTTCACCGTTCCGCAACCGCGCCAGCACTCCGTGATCTGTACTTGCCTTGGAAAACAACAGCTCTTGCAAACGGGAAGCACTATCCGCAGCCGTGTGCAGTGCATCCCCCAACAACGCTTTGCTGTTTGCCGCATAACCGACGGTTCCCTTAAGAACAGCCAACACGAGATTACCTACAATCCCGCTCAACGCCGCAGTTTCTAGTGATCGGCTGCGTTCGCTACTCACAACGTTTCCCCCTCAATCCTGAACTAACCCTTTCCCGATAAAGCTCCATTCCAATTAACCGGATTTCTTCAAATAAAACTTTTTATGAACGCCGTGTCTCACTATTAACCCCAAACATAAGGTAAATCTTAAAACCTTAGAAAACCGCGCCTAAGCAGACGCGGCTTTCTCTTTAATTTTATACTACTGGTATTTGCGTAACTTAAGACTTTGCAGTTTTGGCTGCTCCACCAGCTGTCGGCGTCTTTTGTTTCCCCTTCAGAGCTACCCACAACGGGCTGGCAATAAAGATGGAAGAGTAAGCACCAAACAGCAAACCGATCACCATCGCAAGCGAGAACATCCGAATCGATTCGCCGCCAAATATGAATAGACAAACGGACGCAATAAACACTGTAAACACAGTTGCGAGTGAACGCGTCATCGTTTGTGCAATACTGTGATCGACTACTTGCTCCAAATCAGCTCTGGACTTTTTCTTTGCAAATCGCAGATTTTCCCGAATACGGTCAAAAATAACGACGGTATCGTTAATGGAGAAACCGACAATTGTCAAAATGGCCGTAATAAAGGTCAAATCGACCTCAAGTCGGAAAATCGAGAAAATACTGATGACAAGAAACGCATCATGCAGCAACGAAACAATCGCAGCAACCGCAAAACGCCATTCAAACCGAATCGAAATGTAGATAGCAATGGCCACAGAGGCTAGCAAAACCGCCCAAATTGCATTTCGCTCCAGCTCTTGCGCCATTTCCGTATCCACCGTATTGACCTCAAATGATGCCTTTGGATCAAGCTCTTTGTTAAAAGAGGTTTTGAAATCATTCACTTGCTGATCCGTCAACACTTGTGAAAAACGAATGCCGAATCGCTCTTTACCTGGTGTATAATCTACCTCTTTGCCGATCCCGTTCTTGTCCAGCAAAGTTTGAATCTGTTTTTGTGTAACTACCTTGGTCAAATTAACATCCACGTTGGAACCGGAACGGAAATCAACCCCGTAATTCAAACCGAATATCGACAAGCTCAAAATACCAAGCAACGTGACAATAATCGAGAATGTATAAAACCACTTGCTCATCTTGACATATTTGTAGTCCCAATTAAAGCGCACTAATATCACTCTCCTTCACACCAAAATACTTGGCCTTCTTCACAGCATCCGCTTTAACCAGCAGATTGAGCAAGAAGCGCGAGAAGAAGATATTTGTCAAAATACTAACGACAATATCAACGATGAGCACGAGAGCAAATCCTCGAACGGAGCCTGTACCCAGACCAAACATGACGGCTGCCGCTATGATTGTTGTAATATTGGCATCCATAACTGTACGGAACGATGCCTTACTGCCTGCGATGACAGAAGAACGAATCGTTTTGCCTGACTTGATTTCTTCTTTAATCCGTTCATACGTAATAATGTTGGCATCCACCGCCATCCCGATCCCGAGCACGAAGGCTGCGATGCCCGGAAGTGTGAGCACAAAACCGCCCAAATAAAAGATCGCAAGCACCAACCAAGTATGAACAATGAGACAGAAGCTAGCGATCAGTCCCGGTACACGGAACATTGCAATCATAAAGATTAGAATGATGACCGAGCCGATCAGACCAGCACGGATTGTCTGATCCAATGACAATTGACCCAGTGTAGCCCCTACACTCTGAGAATATTTTTCCGTAAGTTTAAGCGGAAGAGCACCCAGGTTGATGGTATCTGCTAGCTTGTTCGCTTCATCACGTGTGTAGTTACCTGTAATCGAAGCACTGCCATCCGTCAATTCACTGCGGACTGTAGGTGCAGACAGTAATTCATCATCCAGGAAAATAGCTAACTCTTTATTCATAAGTCGCTTTGTGATTTCCGCGAATTTGGCTTTGTCCTTTACTTTAATACTAATCTCAGGTTTATTCAGCTGGTCATAGCCAACAACAGCGCCATTCTCCACAAAATCATTACCACGGAGCTCAATTTTACTGTATTGACCCGGCTTTTTAGCATCTGCTGCCGTTGCACTACGGAAGGTTAACTCTGCGGGTTTTTTCAGCATGGAGCGGACTTCTGCCTCATTAGAGACACCAGCAAGCCGCACCCGAATCCGATTGCTCCCCTCTGTTGTTACCTCCGGCTCAGTCGTACCAAGCGCATTAATCCGTCTTTCCAGACTTTGTGCTGTTTGTATCAGAGACTGGCTGGTTACTTGCTGCCCGGCTTCCAAAGGCTGGGCTTCATATAAAATTTCAAAGCCTCCCTTTAAATCGAGGCCTAGTTTTAAACTTTTTAGTAGGCCCGGGCTTGTCCCGACCATAACACCAGTTGTTATGAGCACGACCACGATGAAACTTAGAATTCTCTTCATTCCGTCCCATGTTCCCCTTTCATTCTCAATATTCCTATTATAGCTACCCCTCAAAAAGCAGTCAATTTGAACGCAAAAAAAGACCCCCTTCTATTCGAAAGTGGAGCCCCGTAATGCGGACATCGTCAAATAGTTCATAAAGCTCGTCGCTTTAAGGGAAAGTATATCGTTAACGAGCTTGTGCAGCGGAGGAATACCCTCCTTTTCATATTTATGGCTGACGCAATTCCACACGTCCTTACTGGTGACATGTTCATAGCCTACAAGAATCAGCTCATCCGCCTTACTTTGACAGAGTATCTCAATTGCGTCAACCCAATCCTGCTCATCCAGCTCTTCCATACCCACGATGGCCGTTCCTCCTCCCAGCGACTATCGGTTCCGCAGATCAGTAATTAGCGGGGTTGTTGACTGCTTTATAGAACATTTCTGTCCTGATCTTGGAAAACCCTTCTTTTCGTCGAAAATAGCCGTAAATCAACAATATATGCATTCATTTCGCTCGTCAATAGCAGAATTCCCCACTCTCCCTCTTGTAATCTGGATCACCTTATTTTCAAGCTGAAAAGCTTGTCATGAACATGGACAGGTCCGGCATATCTTCTAAGGAACATATAGATGCTGAATTACATTTTGGGGAAGAGGGAGTTGCGATTGAAAAAGCAGACGTTCATTCATGGAGCAATTATTTTATTGGCAGCGGGAATCATCAATCGGCTACTGGGTTTTATTCCCCGAATCGCACTCCCGCGTATTATCGGTCCCGAAGGAGTAGGGCTCTACCAGCAGGGATATCCCTTTTTTATCGTACTAGTGACTCTTATTACTGGGGGCATCCCTCTTGCGGTGGCCAAGCTTGTAGCTGAAGCTGAAACGGCAGGGCAACCCGAAATGTCACGGCGTATTTTGCACACAAGCTTGCGCTTCACCATTACACTCAGCCTGATTGCCATGGCAATCTGTCTTGTGTTTGCACCTTGGATCACAAGCCATCTCCTGACCGACAGCCGGGTATATTATACATTTGTGAGTATGAGCCCAATGATTGTCATTGTTGCTGTTTCCTCAGCTTATAGGGGCTATTTTCAAGGAAAACAAAATATGATTCCGTCCGCGAGTTCCTCCATTGCGGAAACCGTCATGCGCATTTTTTGCGTCATTTGGTTTGCTTACTTGTTACTTCCCCATGGGATAGCCTACGCTGCTGCAGGTGCCATGCTCGGTGCTCTGGCGGGTGAATTCATTGGCATGGTTGTGCTGCTATGGCAATACGCCTGGAACCAGCGAAAGGATTATACTCTTCAACCGAAGGCTCCTTTATCTTCAGAGGTCTATACCGAGCAATCATCTATTTTGTCACGTCTTATGTCTATATCCGTTCCCGTCACGGCTGGTAGGCTTGTTGGTTCCTTATCATATCTGCTCGAATCGATCTTGTGTATGCGCAGCCTCGCCATAGCGGGCATTGCAACTGGTGTGGCAACCGCACAATATGGAGCCATGCAAGGAATGGTTATTCCTGTTTTATTACTACCGGGGGTCCTTACCAGCTCGTTGGCTGTTTCACTTGTGCCTTCGTTATCCGAAGCCGCAGCTAACGGACATATTACCGCCATTCACAAACGTTTGCATCAATCGCTTCGTCTTGCTCTAGTCGCAGGAGCCCCATTTGCCGTTATTATGTATGTATTGGCAGAACCGCTGTGTTTGTTGCTCTACAATAATGGCGATATTGCAAGCATGCTTAAACTTATGGCCCCATTTGCTCTTTTTATGTACATTCAGGCCCCGCTTCAGGCAGCACTTCAGGCATTAGACCGTCCTGGAAGTGCCTTATTGAATACCTTTATCGGAGCCATTATCAAAATTGGTCTGATTGTATGGCTTGCTTCCCAGCCTCAGTACGGTATTTACGGAGCTGTCATTGCTATCTGTATTAATAATGCTATCGTTACCCTCCTACATGGCTTCAGTGTCAGTAGACTGCTTCGTTTTCGTGTACGTTTACTTGATTTCTGGAAAACCGGGATGGGCATGATCATTATGGCGGCAGCGGTATTATATACCTACAGGCATTTAACGATTTTCAATCAAATGTGGCTCCAGTTTATTTTTGCCGCAGGAATAGGAATTATTCTCTACCTGTTCCTGATGACCATAATCAAAATGATCGATTGGGACAACCTCACCCGCATTCCAATTTTGAGAAGGTGGTTTAAAGCATAAAGAAGCTATTCCAGAGATTCCCCATAGGCTGGCGGTGTAATGTACACATCCCCTCTATGGTTAACCGAGCATAAGAAAACATCCTTAAAATCTTTGTGTCCTTTCGCTTGAATCTGATTTTTAAGCCAAAAACGGTTCATATCCATCCGTTCCAAGTTTCGATCCAGCACCTTTCCGTCCATAATTAATGGAATAGGCAGTCCCTCATATCTAAACTTTCCGCCAATTTGTGGAGAAGGATGAACTTTATTTTCCTGTTGCTCTTTGTTTATCAGTTCATTTTCTCTTTCATCCTGCTTATTTTTTTCGTGTTTAGCTTCATCGTAATTTTCCTTGCTAATAACCGTAAGTTTACCTGTTGTCTCCAAAATAACATACTCAACTTCGTCCAAACTTTCTATATTTTGTTCACGAAGTTGTAACATCAAGTCGTCTAAGTTGTAACGTTGCTTCTTCATTTCGTCCTTGTATAGTTGTCCATTTGAATACAAAACACTGGGCTTACCATCGAATAGTAAGCGCAAACGCCGACTTTTCAGACTGAAATAGGAAATTCCAACTTGCAAAACCAACAGCACTCCTAAAGGAATCAACCCTTCATAAAGTGGACGTTTTATATCCTCCAGGCTGAATACAGCAATTTCCGCAATCATAATGGATATGACGAGATCGAATACAGACAATTTTCCGATCTCCCTTTTACCCATCAAACGCATCACCAGATATACAATAAAATACATGAGCAGCGTCCGAAAAATATGAGCAAAAATATCGTGACTCAATAGGTTCGCCTCCTCTCCTGTACTTGACAAGACATTAGCCGTTCATTGTACACGTATTCTGACCGTTCTTCACTTGGCTCATACAAAAAACAAAAGGCTAAATTATTGAAATAAAGAGAAAGACTGCTTACGACTTGGTACTAAGCTAGGAAGCTTGGCCATAGAATGATAATAGTTCAAACCTTGGTACAGGAGGAATTATCCATGGAGCTCATTCGCCGCTGGTGTTCGTTTCGTCTGGCCCATCCCGTTTTATCCGGCTTATTTTATGCTTTTGCATGGATGCTGTTAGGCGCATTGATTCTCTCACTACTCTTGTGGATGACACAGATGCAAGAACAGGACTTATCATTGTATACGTACATCGTCCACGCATTCGCCATGCTATCTGGCGGCTTCGTCGCCGGTAAAAGATCCACGAACAAAGGCTGGTATCAAGGCGGTATTACAGGCATCCTGTATGGGCTAATCATTCTTCTGGTCGGTTTTTTGGCATTGGATGCAGGCATGAACGGTAAGGACCTGATGCACTTAGGAATCGCGTTTGTCATAGGAGCAGGTGGGGGGATGTTTGGCATTAACTTCCGCAAGTAGATCGACATGTATACCACACACAAAAAAACCGAGCCTCCTCAAAGGCTCGGTTTTTGCATAACAATCGCAAGTTACGATTTAGAAACAACTTCCTCAGAAGCAGTGTCTTTTGCAATCGCATTACTGATCGCACTACGATCAAAGGTCAGCTTCGTTACATCATTCACACGCAAAACAACTACATCGTCTGTAATCTCCACAATTGTACCGTGAAGACCTCCGATTGTAATCACTTTATCTCCCTTTTTCAAAGCTTGAAGCATCGATTGACGCTGCTTTTGTTTCTTCTGATTCGGACGAATCAGCAAGAAATAGAAGATTACAAACATCAGAGCCAGCGGCCAGATCATTTGAAAAAGTCCCCCAGCTCCACCAGGTGCAGCCGCAGCTGTAGCAAAATGAAACACATTAAATCCCCCTTTCGAATACTCTCCCCTAAAACTTAAAAGCCTTTATCATTATCATGAAGACCGTACTGCTCAAAAAATTCATCGCGGAAATCAAGCAGCCTGTCATCCATAATCGCTTGTCTGACATTACGCATCAATTGTATTAAGAAATGCAAGTTATGATACGTTGTCAGTCGGAGCCCGAAGGTTTCATCTGCTTTAATTAAATGTCGCAAATAAGCACGTGAATAATTACGACAAGTGTAGCAATCACACGCCGGATCAAGTGGCCCAAAATCGCTTGCATAATTCGCATTCCGAACGACAAGGCGTCCTTGACTTGTCATCGTTGTCCCGTTGCGAGCAATTCGAGTTGGAAGCACACAATCGAACATATCCACACCACGAATAGAGCCTTCAATCAAAGCATCCGGCGAACCTACGCCCATCAAATAACGTGGTTTGTTGGTAGGAAGCAGAGGAACCGTATAATCAAGCACTTCATACATCAAATGCTTAGGTTCACCTACACTCAGTCCACCAATAGCATACCCCGGGAAATCCATGGAAGTCAAATCTGCCGCACTTTGCTTGCGCAGATCTTCATGCATGCCTCCTTGTACAATGGCGAACAACCCTTGGTCATGAGGACGGGCATGTGCCTCCAAACAACGCTCAGCCCAACGGCTGGTGCGCTCCAATGACTTTTTCACGTATTCATACTCAGCTGGAAAAGGCGGACATTCATCGAAGGCCATCATAATATCCGAGCCAAGCGAGTTTTGGACTTTCATCGCCACTTCCGGAGAAAGAAACTTCTTATCTCCATTTAAATGAGAGCGGAAATGAACTCCCTCCTCTGAAATCTTACGCATTTCACTTAGGGAAAACACTTGGAATCCGCCACTGTCCGTTAAAATAGGACGATCCCAATTCATAAACTTGTGCAGACCGCCCGCTTCACGGATAATATCATGACCAGGACGAAGAAACAGATGGTACGTATTACTCAAAATAATTTGAGCATCCATTGCTTTCAATTCCTCAGGGCTCATTGTTTTAACAGTTGCTTGAGTTCCCACGGGCATAAAGGTTGGAGTCTCAATCACTCCGTGAGGTGTGTGTACACGCCCAAGACGAGCTCCAGATTGCTTACAGGTCTTAATATGTTCGTATCTTATTGCTGGTGCCATATTTTCTACCATCCTTAATTAATAAATGAACATTGCGTCCCCGAAGCTGAAGAACCGATATTTTTGGTCAATCGCTTCCTGGTAAGCATGCATAATATTCTCTCTGCCAGCTAGTGCGCTGACCAGCATAACCAAAGTGGATTTAGGCAAATGGAAATTCGTAATCATTGCATCCACCACACGGAATTGATAGCCTGGATAAATAAAAATCTGTGTCCAGCCACTGCTGGCCTGTAGCACACCATCTACGAGGTTATTGCCCACCGTCTCCAGCGTTCGACAACTGGTTGTTCCCACGGCCACAACTCTACCGCCACGCGCCTTAGTTGCATTGAGTATATCTGCCGTTTCCTGTGACAATGAATAGTATTCTTCATGCATAACATGCTCTTCAATCGTATCCACCGACATCGGTCTAAACGTTCCTAAACCAACATGAAGTGTGATAAAGGCAACGGTAACGCCCTTCTCTTTAATTTGGTCCAATAGTTCTTCTGTAAAATGTAACCCTGCCGTCGGAGCCGCAGCAGAACCCTCGTGCCGAGCATAAACGGTCTGATACCGCTCACGATCATCCAGCTGTTCCTTGATATACGGAGGAAGCGGCATCTGCCCCAAGCGATCCAGGATCTCCTGAAAAATACCATCATATGAAAATGAAAGTACCCTTCCGCCCATATCTCCTTCTTCCTCAATAACTGCTTTCAGTTCATCACCGAAAACAATAACAGCTCCCTTTTTCAGCTTTTTGCCGGGTTTCACTAATGCTTCCCATCGGTCTCCCTCCAGTTGTTTAAGCAGCAACACCTCGGCCTTAGCGCCAGTGTCTTGCTTGATGCCAAACAAGCGTGCAGGAATTACTCGGGTATCATTCAAAACCAGCGTATCCCCTGGCTGAAGATACTGCACAATATCCGAAAATGTATGATGTCCCACTTCACCGTTGTTTTTGTTTAACGTTAATAATCTAGAAGCGGTCCGCTCAAGCAAAGGCGTCTGTGCAATTAATGTTTCAGGTAGTTCAAAATCGTAGTCATTTACGTTCATATATTGGTCAGTCCTTAACTATATCCACATTTTTATAATAGTGTTGCAAAATTTTCTTGTAATCATACCCCTGCTCTGCCAAACCGTTGGCACCCCATTGGGATAAGCCCAAACCATGACCATTCCCTTTACCTGTAAAAATAAAGCTTTGCGTTTTGTCAATGACTCGTGCATGGCGATCTTCATTCATGACGACCACCCCGTTACCACTTGAAGTGCTGGTGCCAGATGCCGACAGAATTTGGGTACCTTGTGTGCCACTTACATGAGAAGTAGCTCCATCTGCGCCTAATACAGTATAACTGCCGGTACTCGCAATATCAAACAGTGTGCTCGGCAGTCCCCCCATCGCTGAGCGATACATATCCGGATATTTTACTTTTAAAGGGGCTCCATCTGCTTCAACCTCTAACACTCGCCCTGACGGTCCCCGTTTAGTGACATCGAGGTGATTAATAGAGGATGGTACCGTCCCGGTTATTTTCCCTTGCAAGGACTTAGCAATTTCAGCTGCTGTAAAGGGCCCCCTAACCCATGCATAATCTCCGGATTGAGGCACCTTTTCCAAAACAATCATCTCTTCGCCCGGCTGTACCTTTGCTATGGGTGTAACCGTAGATTGAATTTGGGGAATAGGACGCACATTTGTATTTTCTGCTGTAACTGTGATTTTGTCTAATCCCGCTTCTGTGACTCCCTCCAACTCCTTAGCATTATCCTCGCGAATATAACCTGTCTTGCCATTGGAGAGAAGCACATGATACCACTCCTGTGCACCTTTTTGTGCGGAAGTATCTCCCGAGCTGTCTACGCTGGCAAACGCTTCGCCACCACTATTCCATACCTCGGAAGCATCTGCTGTCACACCGCCTGCATTAGAGGAAAATACAGCTTCGACCACTTTGCCGCCATTCTTAATCACCTCACCAGCTGTTGCATCTACAGCCTCGTTGACATTCGCATGCTCCGAGCTTTTACCGTTGTAAGCCTGGCTTAGAGTGCCGTCTACTACATTGCCAATCTGAAACCGATTGCCTTGAGCAAGTGCATAACTACGAGCTGCTACCGCTTGAGCTTTAAGTGCTTCAGCTGGCCATGAGGAATAGACCTCTGCTCCAACTACGGAATACAAATACTGTTCCAAAGGGACTTCATTTACAAGCGCCAGCTGTCCTGACGTCGTGCTAATTTCCATGTCACCGCGATATGTACGTTGTGATCTTTCGACCACTTGGATTCCATTATTACCGCCGTTGACAATTACCTTACCATTATCAGACCCACTTAGCATGTAATGAGACATCACCTGTGAGCCTGTCGTTACTCCTGCTTCCTGCCTTATGATGAGACCGGTTTGGTTTACCTTGGAAAGGGTGAGTTTGGGTTGCTTGCTCTCTAGCTCTGTTTTCAAGGCTGACAGCTTGCTGTCATTGCTCTCTTCTCCAACCCATACAGCATACTGTCCCCTTGATTGAATCACAGTAAAAGCATCAAAACCTGCAGCAGCAATAGTTGTGCGAACAAGATTAGCCTCCTGCTCGGTTCCATAGCTTCCCGTCGACCAATGCTTGTTACCCTTAACTTCGGCCTGAGCTCCGGTTACTGAAGAAATCCGCTGTACAGCAGCCTGCGCAGACTGTTCACTAGCATATATGCCCGCATACACTTGATAGACAGAACTACCGTTTTTTGAACCGATAAAAACGGTAGGCTTGTCATTTGTCTTTTGCAGGGCTTGAGCCGCTTTTATCGCAGCCGCTTCATTTCCTTCAAGCACCTTCACCCGATAGCTGTCTACACTAAAACGAGCTGTACTGTCCGGCAGTCCCATCCAAGCCTGATAGCTGCCTCCACTATTCTGGCCGACACTCAGGCTCCCTGATGATTTCAAAGTTACAGCGGGGACTGTCGCTTTATATTTACTACCTAGATCCGCAAAGATCACTACGCGAATATCCTCTTGTGCGGCAGCAGCCTGAACACCTGAAGACCAGGGTATGCAAGCTGTAGCTAATACCATAATTAATGCCGCTCGTTTGACACGGCCTGTCCAAGCTTTGGACTTCTTATTTTGGTTCAATGTATATCTACTCATTTCTAGCTCCCCCAATTCTAGCTGACTAGCACTTGTATTACGTGATTTATCGGGATCTTGACCCGCGTCTATCCCTTTAAATACATCGGCGGAATAAAACAAAATGTGAACCCGCTCGAATCGGGCTTCCACACTTTCTTACCTCAATTCATCTGCCTATCCATTTCATTCATATCCCCTGCTTGCGAACAACCAGTCATCTATTTTTATGAGTACACCATGGTTTCCTTAGTTACCGTGGATCCGTTGGCATGGGAATTCCAAGGTGGGCATATGCCGCCGGGGTTACCGTTCGTCCCCGAGGTGTTCTTTGTAAAAGACCAATTTGCAACAAATAAGGCTCGTACACATCCTCAATCGTCTGGCTCTCTTCACCAATGGTCGCAGCGATGGTATCCAATCCTACAGGCCCGCCCCGGAATGAATGAATCATGGCTTTAAGCATTTTATGGTCAATTTCATCCAGCCCGAGTGGATCTATTTGAAGCCTCTTTAGTGCCTCTGTCGCCAATTCTGAATGAATAATACCGTCTCCAACAACTTGGGCAAAATCACGCACCCTTTTTAACAGTCGGTTGGCAATCCGCGGTGTCCCCCGTGAACGCAATGCGATTTCCTCCGCTGCGTCCCCGACAATCTCCATTTCCATAATATCCGCACTTCTAGACACGATGTAAGCCAGCTCGTCTTTCGTATAAAACTCTAATCGACTAATGACACCAAAGCGATCACGTAATGGCGCAGAAAGCAATCCAGCGCGTGTAGTAGCACCTATAAGAGTAAAGGGCGGCAAATCCAAACGCACCGAACGGGCACTTGGACCTTTGCCAATCATAATGTCCAGTGCAAAATCCTCCATCGCCGGATACATGACTTCTTCCACTGTACGATGAAGGCGATGAATCTCATCAATGAACAAAACATCCCCCTCTTGAAGATTGGTTAGCAATGCTGCCAAATCTCCCGGTCTTTCAATGGCAGGACCTGAAGTCGTACGCAAATTAACCCCCAGCTCATTGGCGATAATGTTAGCCAGAGTGGTTTTCCCCAATCCAGGTGGTCCGTACAACAAAACGTGGTCCAATGCTTCTTTACGCATCTTGGCCGCTTCAATATATATTTTCAAATTTTCTTTAACCTGATTTTGCCCGATATATTCATTTAGATAACGGGGGCGAAGGCTTAGCTCCGCCGTCTGGTCTTCCATCATCAAATTGGCGGAAATAATCCGGTCATCCATATTCCATCGCTCCTCTTTTTACCAGACTTCTCATCACGGACAACAGCGTCCTATCCGGCAAACAACAGTTGCAAAGCCCGTTTCATCAATATGTCGGCAGAATCATCAGGTTTCGCATCTTTCTTCATTTTGCTCCATACCTTATCTAACTCAGCATCCGTGTAACCGAGAGCTTTAAGCGCCTCACGCGCCTCACTCCAATACGAACCTTCACCTTCTTCTACAACGGGCTCCGCAAACAATCCGGTAGCCATTCCCAACGATCCAATACCGTCCAACTTGTCTTTCAAATCTAGAATCATACGTTGTGCTGTCTTCTTACCAATCCCCGGTAATTTGGTGAGGAATGTGATATTCTCCTGATAAATCGCCGTCACCACATGCGCAGGTGTACCGCCTCCCAAAATACCAAGCGCCACACGCGGTCCAATACCAGATACATCGATTAGTTTACGGAATAATTGCTGCTCCTCACGGGTTGCAAACCCAAACAGTAAAATAGCATCTTCCCTTACATGATGGTGAGTGTAAATAACCACCGGTCCTTCCGTTTTGGAGAACGCGTAAGGATTCGGACAAAATACCCGATACCCTACACCTTGCACATCCAAAACGACATATTCATTTTCCAAGTGAGCTACAGAACCACGCAAGAAATCTATCATTTTCGCAATACCTCATTTAATTTTGAATTTAACCCATAGGAATGCGCATGACAAATAGCCACTGCCAAAGCATCCGCTACGTCATCCGGTTTGGGTACAGCCTGGAGCTTTAGAAACATTCTAACCATCTCCTGTACCTGCTTCTTCTCTGCCTTGCCATACCCTACAATAGCCTGCTTTACCTGCATCGGCGTGTATTCCCCTATAGGCAAATTACGTTGTTTGGCAGCCAACACCAGTACCCCACGTGCCTGACTTACGGACATAGCTGTTGTAACGTTGCGATTAAAAAAGAGCTTCTCCAAAGCTACTGCATCCGGCTTATACTTATCAATTAATTGCAACATGCCTTCATACACATGAAGTAGCCTGTCTTCTTCCGGTGTATGGGCTTCCGTCTGAATACAGCCATATTGCACTGGAACCACCTTACTGCCGATCTTGTCTACAAACCCGAAGCCCACAATGGCTATACCCGGATCAATTCCTAGAAAACGCAAAAAAATCTCTCCCTATCGCTCAAACATGGCGCAACTAACCAACAGTCAGCACCATCGTCAATTTACATGACCTAATCCCATATAAAGCGAACATATGTGTCGTTCATTTCATTATAACAAAACTTTGTATCTAATAGAGGAAAAAGTTTAACCCATGAGTGAAAACATAAAAAGAGACGCTACAACTTCACCCCGTGGGCAAAGTCTAACGTCTCCGTATTTGTAATCAATAATGCTGCTTTAATACTCTCTGTGTTCGCTCCACTGCAAAGTCACTAAAAGTGGAGATTACACTGTTATACTCATTTATATCCTGTACACGGATTCCCTGCTGAAGTTGTTTATATACCCCTTCTGGCAAGGCTGTCTCCATGGAGCCTAAATCCAATTGAAAAAAGGTACGAATTACTTTCTCCTTTTTGGGCAGCCCCTCAAACAAAGTAAGCTGGCCATCAGTGCTCAATCCCATGTATGCGCGCTCTTTGCATGACTCCGACAAATCTTCCACCTTGCGCTCCAGCCACACTTCTCCTTTAGTATTAAGCCTTCCCTTCCAGTCGGGATGTTGTTCCAGTAAACTTTCCAGTTGCTGTGAACTTAATGTTCCCAAGGAAGTGGTCTCTGTACCACATATGTAGGTAGTTAACAAACGAGTCTTCCTGCTTATGCCAGAAGCACGAATACTTTGCAATAGCTGCATCTGCGAGGAACGATCTTCGGTAGAAGTATAATTTGATGACTCCCCCTCCACCTCTGCCATAACGGGAGTAGCCAGTGGTTGCGACAGCATAGCCTGCATATGATTCGAAAACAGAATGCCCAACCCTGCCAGTAAGCAAGCCGCACCCGAAATAATACATGCCCACACTGTTCTTCTCCACTGTTTCCAGCGCCGTTTCATCTGTTTTTTCCAACTTAATCGCTTCACAGTAATCCCTTCCGTCCCACTTTTTGTGTTAGTGTGACCTGGACATTACTGATTTATGCAAAAAATAATAACATAAAACAAAAAAGCCGCTGCTTCCAGCGACTTTCCTTTAAATCGGGATGACACGATTTGAACATGCGACCCCCTGGTCCCAAACCAGGTGCTCTACCAAGCTGAGCTACATCCCGAAAATAAATGCCGGTGAGAGGACTCGAACCTCCACGGTTTCCCTCACGATTTTGAGTCGCGCGCGTCTGCCAATTCCGCCACACCGGCTTATGAAGTTAATGGCGCGCCCTGAGAGATTCGAACTCCCGGCCTTTTGATTCGTAGTCAAACGCTCTATCCAGCTGAGCTAAGGGCGCAAATATGGAGCGGACGACGGGAATCGAACCCGCGACCCTCGCCTTGGCAAGGCGATGCTCTACCGCTGAGCCACGTCCGCA
>NZ_JCAJRU010000022.1:0-32192 GCF_059447605.1 Paenibacillus sp. N119s
TCCGTCAAACCGTGATGCTTATGTCATCCGTATTGTCATGAGTTATGATACCATCGCTTCTGTTATATCCAAGCAATTGATTAGCTTAGTAGCCATTTCCATTGTTCTTTTGGAGGTTGTGATCATTGGAAGCTATGTGCTCGCCAGCTTATTTGTTCGTCCCATTCAGTCAATTTTGGGGAAAGTGAACGAGATGGCTGACGGTCATTTTGATACACGGCTACAAATTAAAGGTGGTCATGAGCTTGCACAGCTCGGTGAGCGGATTAATGCGATGGCCTACAATTTAGGGATGTATACGAGAAGACTTGAACAGATGTATGAAGAAAACCGTTCTGTAAAAGAGCATCTAGAATCAGTTATTAATCAGACGGCAGATGCCATCCATGTAACCGATCAGGAGGATTGTGTTATTCGGGTCAACCATGCATTCGAAGCTTTGTACGGATGGACCAAGAAAGAGTTGGTTGGCCGTAAGCTGGAGTTTGTACCTCCGCAGCTACAGGAAGAGTATGAATTTCAGAAGGAGAGCCTGCTTCAGGGAGAAAGCATCGTATCAAGTGAGACCCTACGAATGCGTAAGGATGGAAGTACAGTAGAGATTAGTATGAGTACGTCGCCTATTCTGGATGAACAAGGCGAAATCTTAGGCTTTATCTGTGTTTCTCGTGATATCACGGGGCGCAATCGGATGGAGGAACTGCTGCGAAGATCAGAGAAACTGACAACTGTAGGGCAACTGGCGGCAGGCGTAGCGCATGAGATTCGTAATCCATTAACCACACTACGCGGCTTCCTACAACTACAGCAGCAAAATCAAGTGTTAAATATGAAACACAACGATATTATGATGTCTGAGCTGGATCGCATTAATTTGATTGTTAGCGAGTTTTTAATACTGGCGAAGCCACAAGCCGTGCATTTTCAGAAAAAAGATGTCCGTTATATTGTGAGTGATGTTATTTCTTTGCTAGATAGCCAGGCGCATCTGTTGGGTATTGTATTCGATCTTCAGGTCACAGACGAACCTGCCTTGGTATATGCTGAAGAAAATCAGTTAAAACAGGTATTCATTAATTTACTTAAAAATAGCATGGAGGCTATGAGTAAAGGCGGCATCATCACAATTCATTTGTTCTTAGAGGGAGAAAACGTTAAAATCGTCATACGGGACCAAGGAAAGGGCATTCCTGCAGAAATGCTGTCCAAGCTGGGAGAACCTTTTGTCACAAGTAAAGAAACAGGTACAGGGCTAGGGCTTATGGTCAGCCAGCGTATTATACAGAGCCACAAAGGCACACTGGATATTGAAAGCACAGAGGGAGAGGGAACAACGGCCCTTGTGCAGCTTCCGATTGCCAAGCCTGAATAACGAGTCAGGGCAGAGGAAGTGTGTTCGTAGAAATGGAGGGTACACAGGTTGCGCATTAACAAGTTTATCAGCGAAACTGGCTTTTGCTCGCGTCGGGAGGCGGACAAGCTGGTAGAGAGCGGCCGCGTGACAATTAACGGCGAAGTGGCCGTACTGGGCAGTCAAGCGGAGGAAGGCGATGATGTTCGTGTGAACGGCAAGCCACTGCGCGATAAGTCCGATCACGTCTATATTGCATTGAACAAGCCAGTGGGCATTACAAGCACGACAGAGAGCCACATTAGAGGCAATATTGTCGATTTTGTGGGGCACCCGCAGCGGATATTTCCGATTGGACGCCTGGATAAGGATTCAGAAGGTCTCATTTTATTGACCAATGATGGAGACATTGTGAATAAGATTTTACGGGCAGAAGGCAAGCATGAGAAAGAATATATCGTAACGGTGGATCGTCCAGTCACACCATCATTTGTACAGGGGATGTCCAGCGGTGTGAAGATACTCGGTCAGCGGACGTTGCCCTGTGAAGTGACGCGTGTATCTGAGCATGTATTCCGTATTATCCTGACAGAAGGGAAAAATCGTCAGATCCGACGTATGTGCGCTGCCTTCGGCTATGAAGTTAAAAAACTGCAGCGCCTGCGAATTATGAATATTCGGCTGGGATCCCTTCAGAAAGGGGCCTGGCGTGATTTAACAGAGGCTGAAAAGCGGGAACTGGGCCAGATGCTTGATTATACGCTTAGCTAATGCAGAGGCCCTCTGATAGCCTATAGCGCTTGGCTCTCGTATATGACAGGCTAGAATACAGGAATCACTAAAGCAAAAGGCACCAGCTGCAAAAAAAATGCGGCGGTGCCTTTGTTCATATAACATATTCATGATCAACCTTCATTCGAGCTTGAGGTAGGACTAATAACTTGTGTACCGTTCTGATATTTGCGAAGAACGGAAATTTCGACACGACGGTTTTTGGAGCGTCCTTCTCCAGTTTGGTTGCTTGCCAAAGGTCGATACTCGCCATATCCGATGGATACAAACTTGGTTGGATTGAGCTGCGGATTCAGCAACAAAATACGCAAAAAATTAAGCGAGCGTTTGGCACTCAAATCAAAGTTGGACGGGAACTGACTATTGGAAATAGGTACATTGTCTGTATGGCCGGATACGATAACATCATAGCCAGGGAACTGTTGAAGCATGCTGGAAATGGACTTGGCCAGCTTCCTTGCCTCCGGCTTTACTTCGGCCTGCCCGGATGAAAACAGGGCATTATCACTAATGGTGATCATCAGCTGGGATTGGTTCAGCTTGGTGTTCAGCAGAGTGGACAGACCGTTATTTTGAATGTATTGATCCATTTGTTTTTTAAGCTTCTTTAAATCTTCTTCTTCCCGCTGAGCGAGTTGCTTCTGCAGATCAGAGGTAGAAGTGGCTTTCGATTTTAATGGTTGTGATACTTGTTCTTTATTTTTGCCCATATCCATCGATTGTGATGACGGATTCGCGGCTGAGTGATCCAGCACGCCCGTACCGCCACTAAAAGCTGAACTTAGGGATTGAGCCATAGTTTCGAATTTTTTGGCATCGAGCGAGCTCATACCGAATAAGACAATAAAAAGAGCCAACAGAAGGGTCATTAAGTCGGAATATGGCAACAGCCAGCTTTCGTCAGCATGCTCTTCGTGCGGTTCATGTCTCTTTTTACTCACTGGAATCGCCATCCTTCTGGGTCATTGTAGCCCGTTCGGTCGGAGTCAGGAAGATCGTCAGTTTCTGACTGATGGCAATCGTAGATATCCCCGATTGAATGGAAAGCAGACCTTCGACCATCATTAATTTAAGCTCGACTTCTTTTTTGGATAACCGTTTCAGCTTGTTGGACATCGGATGCCACAGGACATAACCTGTAAAAATACCGAGCAACGTCGCAATAAAGGCTGCTGCAATGGCATGAGAGAGCTTTTCCATGTCACTAAGGTCGGCCAGAGCGGCGATCAGACCTACAACCGCACCAAGTACCCCGAGTGTTGGAGCATACATACCAGCTTGGGAGAAGATCAGTGCACCAGAGCGATGTCGATCCTCCGTAGCATTGATATCCTCCATCAGAACGTCCCGTACGAATTCCTGATCATTGCCGTCAATAATCATTCGCATGCCGCCACGCATAAAGGGATCGTCGATTTCCTCTACCTTGGATTCCAAGGCGAGCAGACCTTCACGACGGGTAATGGATGCCCACTCGGTAAACGTACCGATGAGCTCTTTGCGGTCTAACAGTTTTTGTTCGGTGAAAATAACCTTGAACAGCTTCGGAATCCGCTTGATTTCTGCCATCGGGAAGGCCATAAATATACTCGCTGCCGTTCCGACGAAAATAATCATGTAAGCAGCGGGGTTGTTGACCAGATTGACGACCGGAGCGCCTTTTAAGATCATCCCGACAACCAGTGACACAATCCCGAGCACAAGTCCGATAATGGTTGAAATTTGCATGATACACCTCATCCATGAGAATAGATTTTGAATCCTTTCATGCCGCATGGGTCATCCTTGCCCCAAGCGCGTCATTATGAGACGGATTATAGTATTTATCGACAAAACTCTCTTTTTTGTTAAGGGCGAATTTCCGGTATAATAAGGTGATTGGGTATTGAATGGCTGAACCACTGGAGGAAATAGCATGGGAGTAAAGCATGGGCGCGAGTATGAACAAATTTTGAACGATTTGACAGAGGCTGTGGGACGCATCCCAGATAGCTATGAATTTTTTGAAATGGAAGCAGAAGATTGGGACAGGCTGGACCCGGCGGGGCGTCAGGAGGTCAGTGAAGCTTTGGCAGAAGACTTATTTTATGCACTGGGTGCAGAGCCCATAATCACTGTAGGTAGCGGCGTTGTGATTTATGAGCCGGAGCAGCACCGGATTTATGTACTCATCGGAGATGAGGAGCTGACGTCGGTCCCTTTGATCTAAAGGACGTCTGATGGATTTATCAACGGGGCCGTGGTAATATGTACACCAATATATCGTAGTTTTGGCCGCATGAAGCGGCTGAAAGGCTTCCGTATAAACGGGGAGGAGTTCGTAACATGCCTTTTACACAAGAAGAGATTGAAGCACATCTGGAGAAACTGGAGGGCTGGGAACTAGAAGAAGGACGATGGATCGTTCGGAAATACAATTTTTCCAGTTTTATGAAAGGTATTGCATTCGTGGATGAAGTTGCCGCTATATCTGAGGCATTTAATCACCATCCATTTATTACGATTGATTACAAGACCGTGACTCTGCGTTTGACCTCTTGGGACGATGGCGGTATTATGGCTGTAGATATTAAAGAAGCCCAACAATATAATGAAGCTTTTGAAAAAATGCGCAGCGGTCATTAAGTTTGTAATGATCTGTCGTATATGCTAAAAGCGCCTTCGCTATACAACATCGCGGTTGTATAGCGAAGGCGCTTTTATTTATAAAGCCCGGTTCTAATGTTCAGGATAATATACCATACAATGGAACGGCTTTCTGCCATCTGGAGTCTGGCGCTCATAGGTATCGGTCAGCTCGAATCCAGCTGCCTTATAGGCTCGAATAGCCCGTTGATTCCACGTGAGCACCTCTAGGTCAATCTCATTCTGCGGGTGGCGTCGTCTGGCTTCCTCGGCAATGGCCCGGACAAAGTCGGAGCCTGTGCCATGTCCGCATCTTTCAGGACGCATTCCAAGACCCAGCCGGGTCACACCAACCATAGGAAAATATTGAGCAAATCCCGCAAGCTTATTCTCTGCGTCCAGTACGGCAACATATTGCTCTTGGCGAAGCGTAGGACTCCCAAATTCGACTTCAAGTGCCTTCATTTGTTCCCATGGAAGCCAGCCATATATATTGTAGGGGGGATCATAGCGCCACTCACAGATTTCAGCCGCTTGATGCTCGTCCATCGGCACGATCCGGTAGTTGGATATTGAGGCAGGCACTTTTCCATTCCTCCTTTTGCGTACTTCAATCATTAACAACAGATTGTAGACAAGTTAAAGAGGAATGGCAAGCGTGTTTATTTCGTACCTAAGTCGGGTATACATTCAATAAGAAGGAATTTACCGTTCAATGCTCCCCCAGCGGTGACTGTAAAACCGACGATGTTCGCTAACACTGAAACCTTTTGAGGCGTCAGTTCGTCAGTATTGATAATCATGACTGATGTAGTGGACATAAAAAACCGCAATTCGATTCCGGCCAGAATCAAATTGCGGCTAGGGTTAGCTTGCTGTGCGGTGGTTATTCTACGTTGTCGTCATCAGGAATTTCTGAAGCTACAGAATGGTAAGCGTCTGTGCTCATAATTCTTTTTGCACCGACAAAACGGTTAGCGTAATAATTTTCGTTCAGTGAGCTAACTACTACACCACGTGAAGTCGAGGAGTGGGCGAATTTCCCTTCACCTACGAAGATACCTACATGGGAAATGCCTCTTCCTGTGGTGTTGAAGAACACTAGGTCTCCTGGTCTCATTTCATCACGGGATACAGAAGATCCCATTTTGAATTGTGATCCAGATTGATGCGGCAGTTTAATTCCCAGTTTGTTGAATACATACATTGTGAAGCCGGAGCAATCGAATCCCTCGAGTGTAGTGCCTCCGCTTCTGTAGCTCGTTCCTTTGGCATCTTGGATGACCTGGTCCATCTTGGAGTCTGCGAATGCACTGCCGCCACCGAAAGTAAAGGATGTAAAGGCAATGGCGAGACCCATAGCTGCGATCGTTAGCTTCTTCTTCAAAAAAAATATACCCCTTCCAATTGCCTGCGAGGTTAGCTTAAGGATTCGGTAGAAGGTTCCCCTATGACCACTCTGTTGCGAGATCAATTCACCCAAACTGGTTCCCCCGCTTCCTAGGTGCCAGGAATTAGGCTTAACTTAAGATGTGCACCTTGGAGAGCAGTATTCACGACAACGATGTTTTTAAGATAAAGGTTACAATAAAGATTACAAAGTTGTTACTATCAGTTCACTGCGATTATTGTAACAAAGACAGCAGGCTTTGGCAAATGTTTCATCGCAAAAAGTTACAAAAAAAATCTGTTCCTAACATCGTAGGAACAGATTCTGTTAACAGTATTCAGTTATGTGTCGTGAGGACGGGGAAGAAAAAGTTTTTTTCGACAGCTGAAAATGCAGAAGATAGCATAAAGAGAGGGGTTAACTCCTGCTGGAGATATCGATATGCCATAGTCGGTACTGTGAACTGATATGCCACAGCCTGACTAGACTGGTAACAAAATGATACGATTGCTGGAGAATCAGCGCCAACATACCAGTCCAAATCATCGCCACGGTGCCAAATAGACCGAAGACCAGTAGCACACAAGCACCGAGCAGCAAGGATACGCCGACAGCGGGAAGAAGCTGGCGAAAGAAGGCGAGCAGGGACGATAGTACGGTGTGACCACTGACTGTGCCCAATTGCATATACAGGATGCACTGCCGAATGAACCACCCGTAAGCCATCCACCCAATGGCATAGGGCAACAAATGCAGCAGGTAAGAGGAAGATTGCAGGGTTCCTGCTACAATAGGATAGAGTCTTGGTACCACCCAAAAGGCGGGGAGCAGCAGCAGACCCAACTCGATGATGTAATACAACAGCGATGACATACCATGCCGTTTCATCCCTTTGAAGAAGGACAGGCTTTGCGGTTCAGTTGCATCGGTATACAGGCTTTGATAGATGCCGGCTCTAATAAAGGGTGTGATCAATATACGCAATACGGTTGCCCCTAGTAGTATCCATAAATATACGTGCACTTCTCGGCTGTCCATCAAGGCGATCTGGCCCTCCATCCAAAACAAGGTCCTTCCCAACTCGTTTTGGCTCTGATCCGGATAACGAAGCAGCAGCGGGATGACAGCGGATTGCACCAGCCGATAGAGAAATACCCCCCACAGCAGACGATATAGAAATAAAATGATAACGATATAAAAGCGTATGCGCACTAGCGCCCAGCCTTCTTTTATAACAGTCCGCATCTATAGACACCTCACCATGACAGACTTCCAAGCAGTGTCTCCAACAGCTTGGTTACACCTATACTCCAACGGGTTTGTTGTTTTTCGTTCAATTCAGCCTTCAGGTTATTATTAATATGCTTGTTCTCCAAGGCAATAGTGTATAGAGGATCGACGGCTACAGAGGACACGGGGGAGCTGCTTTTGAGTCGAAAGGTTGTACTTTTGCCCGTACCGTCCCATGCCTTGAATATCGTTGTGCCATCCTTGAAAGTAAATTGAACAGGGATCTTAGGATAATCTGCTCCTTTTTTGCTGAGCGTCACGACTGCTTCATATCCACTCTCCAACTTGCGGTTCATAATGCGATCGACAGAGAAGTCCGCCATCTGGCCGTCATATACATACTGTTCAAAATAGTGGCTCCATGAGCGTCCAGTCACCCTCTCCACAACACGCTGAAAATCCTGTGAGGTCGGATGCTTGAATCGGTACGTCTGGACGTAGGTCCGCATAATTCGGTCCATTTTCTTCATACCCACCTGACGTTCAATGCCTCGTAGTACCAACTTGCCTCGTGAGTAGGCATTCTGTGCATACTCAGCCGCTGATCCGTACTTCCAGGACTCGCGGTTTAGCGGCTGCGGAGAAGCTACCTGTCCCGATTGTAGCGGCAAGTTGGGGATAAGCCCATATTCTTGCTCCATGAGCCGTTCTTCTGCATAGGAGGTAAAGCCTTCATCCAGCCAAGGCTCCTCAAATTCATTGTTGGCTACCATTCCGTAAAAATATTGATGCCCAATCTCATGAACCAGCGTCCGTTCCAGATTATAGCCGGGGTTCAGTTGGTCCGCAGCTGCGGCCGTGATCAGTGTCGGATATTCCATACCGCCGGCTCCACTGCCTGTTTTGGGTGGAACGACGATGGATAGAGTGGAATATGGGTAAGGCCCGTACCATTTGCTATAGTACGAAAGGGCAGCCTTGGCTGCGCTCATGTAACGTCCTTTGAGCTCCTTATGAGATGGGTCCAGATAGAGCTTGATTTTGACACCAGGAATCTCAGTGGAAGAAAAGGGTTCTTCTACAGCTACAAAGTTGGGTGAAGCAGACCAGGCAAAATCGTGTACATCATCGGCGTAAAATTGATATATTTTCTGGCCGTTCTGTCGTACCGCACCACGGGTGGGAAATCCGGTCGCTGCTACGATGTATGTTTCAGGCACTCGAATCCGTATGCTGTAAATTCCAAAATCGGCATAGAACTCGGAGTTGCCATGATACTGATGGAGGTTCCAGCCCTCCTCGGCGCGCCCACGTTGTCCCGCGGTCTCATAGACGCTGAGCTTTGGAAACCACTGTCCAGCCATTACAAAATCATCTGTCGCACCCATACGAGCGAAAATGCCAGGCAGTTTGACTTCAAACTTCATATATAGTGTGATTTCTTCGCCACCTCGCACCGGCTTGGGCAGACGCACCTTCATGAGTGAACGGTCGCTTGCGTTACCATCGTCTGGTTGTACATATTGAGTACGGTGCATGAGAGATAAACCGTCTTCTGTTTTTAGTTCAGTCAGCGTCATGGAGCCAAAGCCGTCTTTGGGCATGGTGTCTCCGCGCAGCTTTCCGCCGGATTCCTTCATAAAGGTAGTTTCCATGGAAGAGAAGGCATTTGGGTATAGATGAAGATACAGATCATTCACAGTTTTCTTGCCCGGATGCTTCCAGGTCAGTGTCTCAGTGCCTTGCAAAACTCGTCCTTTTTCCAGAGATACATCAATGTGGTACTCTACCACCCGCCTGCTGAGAACTTCCGTAGCGGGCTGTGGAGGGTTTTTGGGCAGGTCGGGCAGGATGTTGGCCCCTAGAGACTTGCCCATATTTGGCGTAAGCGCAGACTCAGATTCGTAGTCGTATAGTGGTTTGCCTGCGGACAGAGGGGTGGATTGCGATTGGGGCTGCCATGCAAACCATAACGTTCCTGCTAGAAGTCCGAGGGCTAGTGTGGACAATAAAACGATTTTGGCGCGTGCTGGGGTCATACAATGGATACCTCCCGTTGACAAGCATCTACAGCATGTATATGTTTGCTTTCAGGAGATTATTAGTTAAAATATTTATAGTGTAGAATGAGTGTGAAAACGGAAATTGGAGGCCTAGTGACACATGAGTGAAAATCAGCCGGACGGCAAAAAGCAGATTGCACTGAATATTGTCAGTGGCAAGAGTAAACATAAGGGCTTCGGCGCAGGCTCAATCGACCTGAACAGCATGTCCCCGGTCATCATTGACCGAGGCGAGGCGAAAATTGATATCGGTGCCATGCATGCCAAAAGTAAAGTAGAACGTGGAATCAAGTTCTCTACGAATAAAGAAGATGTACCGAACGGACGCCAGGTATGGCTGGTATGGGTAGCTGTGGATCGTACGCCCGAAGGACGTATGTACGGTGGCGCGACCGCCTGCGAGATGCTGATTGATGACGAAGCCAAACGGGGATGGAAAATCCTCGCTGATCATGTTAACCGTATGGATTACGCACTCAAGCGCCGTTTCATGCTGGATGATCTCAGCAGCGAAGATAAAGCAGCGCTCAAAAGCCTGCTGATTTCGCATAACCCGGAATGGTGGGAGTCTTCGCCTGAGGAATTGAAGCAGGCGCTAGAAGGGTAGGCCAGCTTTTACACAGTAAATCCTATGAGAAGCAACCCGATTGGAATCTTTGTTTAAGCTTTGCGAAGCCTTCAATTGGTAGCTTTCAGAGCAGTCGGCAGTAAGGTTCAGGAGTAGACCGATACCTTGGTTGGGGGCGGTCTACTTCTTTTTCATGTAGGTAATAAATATGTAATTATGAATTGATAATTCCTTGACATCATGGAAAGGCATTCACTATAATTCAAATAGAAATCGGTTTCACCCCGGTTTTATTAAAGTATTTTGTGGAACCGGTTCCTAAGAGGGTATAGTTATTTCCTATGGCTGTTTATGAATGTAATCTCTAAATAAGGTGGCATCGTTATGTTTAAATGGTTGAAAAAGAAGGCGGCTCCCCGTATTGAAGAATTCGACATGGTAGCGCCGATTAAAGGAAAAGTGGTCTCCCTGGAAGAGGTTCCAGATCCTGCGTTCTCTACGAAAGCTATGGGCGACGGCATCGCTATCCAGCCGTCTGAAGGCAGGGTCACTGCTCCTTTCGCAGGAAAAGTTGCTCATGTCATGGAAAAAAGCAAGCACGCTCTGATCATTGAGCATGAATCCGGCGTACAAGTGTTGATACATGTCGGAATTAATACCGTCTCCCTCAAAGGACAGGGATTTAATCCTCATGTACAAGTAGGAGATAGCATTAAAGCTGGACAATTATTGATGGAGTTTGATCTGGATGCGATCCAGCAGGGTGGACTGCCTGTAATTACTCCGGTCATCGTTCCAGACGGGCAGGATATGATCAGTCATGTGGAAATACTGGATCATTCATCTGCTTCTCCAGATGTACCTGTATTAAGGGTTCATTTAAAAGCATAGCTCTCATTCAGAAAAGACTAATCAGGAATTCCTGGTTTGTCTTTTCTTTAGATGATTCACTGACTGGTCAAAGGAAGGCCTTCGATAAAACGGATTAATATTTGAACTGGAGATGCAGAAGCCCGTTTATATTTGTTAAACTACCAATACAATAATTATTTGTGAATTTATAAAATATTTGCGTGGCGGTTAAGAGCGATGACGTGAAGAAAATTTATTTTGTTAGACATGGCCAAGCAACCGGACAGGAATGACCCGCAGTTTGGTTTTGAAGAATGGAAAAAACTTTCCAATCCCGACGTGTATTTGCTAGAACTGAATGAAGCGGAAGCTAAGATTCATAGAGTGTGGAGTATAGATTGGAGTAAGTAGGATAAGTTCACTATAAGTACAGAATGGTTTCAGAAGGGGAGACGCATATTGAATACAAATCGTTTTGTAGAATTAGAAAAGGCATTGTTTCAGGCCTGGTCTTTGGAGTCTAGCTCTAAATGGACAGCCAATAATCCTGCAGCCGGACATTGTGGAGTCACAGCGCTCGTCGTTCAGGACAGGCTTGGCGGTGATATTTTGAAGACATGGCTGGATAGCAGCTGGCATTATTACAACCGAATCGGTGAGGACATTATAGACTTCACGGAGTCGCAATTTTCAAGCCTTCCACAGTATCAGCATGTACAATCCAACCGGGAAGAAGCCTTTTCAGACACCAATGCAGAGCAGTATGCAGCCTTGAGCCGGAGATTAGGGGAAACTCTTAACGAAAAGGTATAGGTGTAAGTAAGATATCTCCACAGAGAACATTAGCTTCTAGACTATAAGGAGGGAGTATGATTAACAAATATATAGCAGTTGCGGTGATCATCCTAGCAATTGTATGTGGCTTGCTACTGAATTCTTCTAAACAAAACCCAATACCATTGGACCAACAGACATCAACCCCACCTAGTAAAAAGTATTCAGGCGAGAAGTATGTGCCAAGATATAGTTACAAAAAGGTAGATGATCAAAAGGCTGTATTAATGACATCTAATATTCTTCATGCTACATCGCTGGAGGAGGAGAGCAGTGCTCAATTTAGAGGAGCGCTAATTACTTTATTCGGACAGCCTCAAAGGACATCGAAAGATTTGGAAGAAGCTTATGGGTACATAATTAAAGCAACAAATTCGACTGGACAGAGCTGGATATTGACTGCATACGAAGGACCAGGCGGTCCTGCTATAGGGGGAGATACTGAGAAAGACTCTATAACAGAAGTTGCGCAGGATTTGCTGAATCTTATTGAAGCCACAAAGCCTGCCAATTTTGAAGATGAGGGCTATTATGAGGATACAGGATCTACTATTCGTTACGGATGTAAGAATCAAGTCTGCTATTACCGTGAAAGCACTACAGAGCAACATGCAACGGGGGAGTAAAATGACGGTCTGAACAGTAAAATGCCAGAAGTAGATCGGTACCTAGTTGAGGGCGGTCTACTTCTTTTTCGTGTAGGTAAGTATTATTGCTTACGAATAAAACTAATGCAGCCAGTGGCTGGGAACGCTTAGAGACGAGGGCAGTTTGGTTTTACCATTGCCTTTAGCTGAATTTAATTGCGCTTGTGTAAGAAAGATACTTCCTTCCAGATTAGCCCCACTTAAATCAGCATCTCTAACATCTGCCCCGATAAGGTCACTCATGCCTAAATCAGCCTCACGCAGATCAGCAGCAATCAGTAGAACGCCTCTCAGGTTGGCACCTCTCAGATTAGCGCCTCTTAAATTGGCCCCGATAAGGTCTCTACTCTTGATTTTTTTACTAAGTTTAGGATTCTCCACGTTTCCCCTAAATTTTCCTCGCACTAACTCACTTGTTTGTACAAGTAAATCATTGACTAGCGCCCTATGGGTGGGTACATGAAGATCTATGAGGGATTTGGGGTCTTGATCCGTAAGCTGCTCGGTTTTCGTCATTGCTTCTTGTAACTCGGTATAGATGGAGTGAGTTTCTTTTAAGCTAAGGGCTTCATTTAGGTAATAGAGCATTTCATGGAGCTGCTGCATGATGGGAAATAGATTGAACATTTCTTCGGCTATTGCCGGATCGTCTCTCCAGCTTTTTCCGTTGTATACAACTTGGGAAATTTTTTGACCTGCCCCAAAGCAATCATATACGGTACAGCCTCGCAAGCCGTTGTTTCTTAGACTTTTATGAATGCCACAGCGATAATCCGCATTTAGGTGTTGGCAGGGAGTCCCTCCATCCTTGTTAAAGGCAAAATCGGCAGATTTGGCATAAGGCAAGGCGACACAGCATAAACCAAAACATTTTTCACAATCGGCGGTATACAATAAACACACATCCTTTTATTAGCACCTACTAAATGTAATAGTACCAAAAAAAGATGGGTTATGGTTTATTGCTAAGTAAAATAGATCAGTTACCCTTTTGCCAGATTTAATTGCCATGAAACACCGTATTTGTCTTCGACCCAACCAAATTGTTGGCTTACGGGTGAGGCTTCAAGGGGCATTAGAACTCGGCCTTCTTGAGATAGCTGATCAAACACACGATGAATCTCTTCTTCCGAATCACAAGTGACGAACAGTGATAGAGCTGGGGTAAAAGGGTGTTTGTCCTTATGGTTATAGTCTATAGCCATAAAGGTCTGCCCTTTGAGGTTGAACACGGCATGTAACACGGACCCATCTTCCTGATGAAAAATGCTGATGATACCAGATGGCTTAAAAACAGAGGTATAATATTGCATAGCCTCCTCTGCTTGACCGGGGAACATGAAAAACGTTGTGATTTTTGGGATAGAATCCTGCATCAGATCAACTCCCTCAAGTGGATAATAGATGATAACATCTTTTCTCTTTTTTAATAGAAATATTCAGGACTAGAGACGTGCTTCATAAAGAAATATAGGTGTACTCAGGAAAGGGGAGACTGGATGATGAACGCGACAGCAAAGCTTGTTGAGATGATGGGTTCAGGCAGGAAACTGGACGCCAGCATTATTTCTGCCTATGCGAATGTAGTTGCCCAATACGGAACCGTGGAGGATGCTTGGAAGTTATATTGGCTTTTTGTAGAAGACCCTGATCACTATGTCAGGGGTTTGTTACTTGGGCCGATCATGAGATGCGGAGATGTTGCTCTGGCTCAGGATATGTACGAGCGTTACGTTCGAAATCAGGCATCACCGGAACATATACCTGATGGTGTGCTGCATGTGTTAGGTTATTTAGGTTATGTGGAAGCTGCGGCTGACCTCGCCGCATGGGTGAACGGACCATATGGAGCAGCATCTGTAGATGCTTGTTTGGGACTCGTACATCTTCCATGCGAATCGTTCCGTGAACGTCTGGCGACTGAATTGGAACAAGCAGTAGATCAGCATTTATTTAATGAGTACTTGCCTCTACTAAGCTTTAAATGCACTACTGAGGACATGGTCGCGCGATTGGTGCATTGGGGAGAGCGACATGCTTCCGTAGACTGTAATGCGGGAATTATTGCTGGAATTGCACTGTATGGAGAAAAGCAGAGGGACACGATTCGATCTATATTGTGGAATCCGCTCTGGGAGGCTCATGGAACGGCTACGGGAAGTTGTGTGTGGTCTTATTTTGCGATGCAGCATGTAGGGCTGACCTTTAGCGAGCTTATTCAGGATATAAAAAGCTACGATGTATCCAAAGCAGGTGTACAGGCCTTGGAGTATCGGTTGGAAGTGTTGTATGAAATGTTGGAACTAAAGCTTAGCTATAGAGCTCGACCGATCCGATTTGCTCGTTGTAACGAGGAATCATTCGTTCAGCTCTATGGCGATTTGTTTAGCTGGTCTACGGAGCATAAGGATGACTCCATGATAGGCTGGATGAACGAACGTTTGGGATATAAGCACCGGCTGCTGGAACAGTATGATGAGCTCAGGAAACGGATCGAAATTAAAATGGTGCATGAAATAGAGCTGGAGCATGTTCGAACGGGAAATTAATCGGGCTGGGATATGAAGGGATTTGACATAAAAGGACGGAATAGCAAGTTTGGCGACGATCTAGGGATTCGCCCAATCCACGGGCTGATGTCCCGCATAGGATACATCAGCCTAGAACACAAGGAGTGAAACACATGTCTTTACAGCCACAAGTTCCTTTCGGAACGCAACCGGGTACTCCGGGTCCATTCATGCCGTCAGGTCCTTCATTTCCACAATTCCCCGACATGCAGGATCCATTCTCGTCTCCAGTAGGTCCGCCACCAGGCCCAGGATCATTTTCGCCACAGCCATTCTCACCGCCGCCACAGGGGCCGTTAGGTCCGCAAGGCGGGCAGCAAGCTCAAGCACCCACTTCCCCACCACCATCATTTACGCCACCAAAGCCGCTAGTTTCTACATTTGCAGTTGACCCTGGAGCCATGTTTGGTTGCCTGTACCGCAATACGTTTGTATGGCTGACGAATGGAGAGCGCTTCTGGATGTACCCCGTATTTATAGGCAGAACATCCGTAGCGGGTTTTCGGTGGAGTGGACGTTTTTGGTTTTATTATGGTGTAGACACTAACCGTATTGAATCGTTTAGTTGTTTTTGGTAATAGCGCAGCTTTAGGGAAGAACGGGGCTTAATTGGGTGATGGCTGATAGCACTGACAAAAGAGCAAGAATGGGCGAATGAGATAAGTGAAATAAAGATAAAAAGACTGGGAGAACGCTCATGGCGTTTCCCCAGTCTTTTTTTGCTATTACTCCAGCCACCATCGTTTAAAATTGCCCCACCACGATTTTTTTTCGGCCTGTCGCTCCGCTTGATCGGTAGGCGTCGCTGCGGGTGGATTATTCTGCCCCGATAGGGTCTCCTTCGGCTCGGTACCGCTGACGAAAACCTCCAGCCGCTTATTGGGGCTGTCCGGGGCAGCCAGCTTGCCGCTGTCCGGGTCAATATAGGCGCTGACTACGCCGTCAGGGATTGGAAAGATTTTGGGCGGCACATTCTCCAGTGCTTTTTCCGTATATTGTGCGAAAATCGGTGCCGCCCGCCGGGCATCCTGCGTGCTGATGTCCTTGCCTTTGTCATATCCGACCCAAACAGCGGTGGATAGTTCGGGGGTAAAGCCGACCATCCACGCGTCCGTATTGGTCGTGCCGCTTTTGCCGGCAACCGGGCGCTTGATCAGCTTCGCGACCCGGTTGCCAGTGCCGCCTTCCTCGAACACGCCTTCCATGAGGCGTGTGAGGACATAGGCGGAGGCGGGCTTCACCACCTGCACGGGCGCGGCCTGCGGTGCTTCGTACAGCGATCGCCCGGCTGCATCGGTGATGCGCAGCACCGCCACCGGAGCCACCTTTTGCCCGCCACTGCTGATGACCGAGAAGGCTGAGGCCATCTCGAACGGGCTGACGGGCGATACGCCTAGTGCTAGCGAAGGCACGGGCTTGAGCTCGCTCGTAATGCCCATTTTGCTAGCGAGGTCCATGACCTTGTCCGCTCCCACCTGTAGAATGGTGCTAACGGCATAAATATTATCAGACGCCGCAATGGCGCGCCGCAGATCTATTTCGCCCAAATATTTGTCTCCAAAATTTTTGGGCTTATAAGTTTTGCGGTTGTTGTCATAGTGGAACAACGTCGGCCGGCTTTCGAATTTGGACGTACTCGTCAATTGGCCGGAATCCAGCGCGCTGAGATACATAATCGGCTTGAAAGAGGAGCCTGGCTGCCGGGTTGTGGCCAGTGCATGGTTGTATTGATTCCCGACATAGTTCGTTCCGCCGACCATGGCCTTGACATGCCCGTTCCGTGGGTCCATGGAGATTAGTGCAGTTTCCAGTCCGTTGCTATTCTTCATGCCCTCATGGACAGCCGCCTCGGCTGCCTGCTGCATGTGCATGTCCAGCGTCGTATAAATGCTCAGCCCGCCATGCTCAAGCATCGCTTCGCTAATGCCAAATTGATGAGTCACTAGCTGGCGAACGTAATCGCGGAACCAGGGAGCAGCCTCCACTGTCCGACGCTGGCTTTCGGGCCGCAGAGCCAGTATCTCATCATAGGCCTTGGTGGCTTCAGCAGGTGTGATTTTGCCGATGAGCGCCATCGAGTCCAGTACAATTTTCTGCCGATCCTTTGCGTTTTTCATATGATTATATGGTGAATAGTAGGTCGGTCCTTTCGGAATACCTGCCAATAGGGCACTTTCGGCCAAATCCAGATCCTTTGCGGATTTACCAAAATACATTTGCGAAGCCGCTTCAATGCCGTAGGCGCCATGCCCATAGTAAATTTCATTCAAATACATTTGCAGCAGCTCATTCTTGGAATACTTCATTTCAAGCTGTGCGGTATAGATGGCCTCTTTGGCCTTGCGCGTCCACGTTTTCTCGTGAGACAAGTAGAGATTGCGTGCAAGTTGCTGAGTCAGCGTGCTCGCCCCTTGTGACATATCCCAGCGGGTCAGATTAACAATTATCGCCCGGCCCAATCCTTTGAAATCAAAGCCAAAATGATCGTAAAATTTCCGGTCCTCCACGGCCAGTGTAGCTGCTATTAAATCGGGCGAAATGTGATCCAACTGGACAGGGATAGACTCCTTGCCTCTGGCAGAGAAGGTGGCAATGACTTGCCCCTGACTATCGAGCAGACGTGAATTTCGATCCGTATCGGCGAGCGGAAGGCTGGTTGTGTACAAATAGGCGAGCAGAATGCAGGCGGCGATGACCGTCAGAATCGTGAGAGACATCAGTCCTTGCAAGCATCGAAGCCAAAGCGGTTTACGCTTGGAGGATCGCCCGGTCGTATCGGTCATCATGCCACCTCCTTCCATAGTTGATGTTCTCAGTATAGTCAATCCGAAAGCGTATATTCATTAGATTCGCATACGTATCCATTTTAAACAAGATTAAGCCTTTAAAATGCTTTTGCAGTCCATTCGGGTATTATTTATAATGCAAAAAGTGTGAAATTCAAGTGTGTTTGGTACAATAAAAATAGCAAACTCGGCGTTTGTGTGTTGCAGTTATAAGGAAAGTCCATGTTTATGCTACCGAATTGCCGGACACATACTTTGATCAGAAAGAAGGTTGGAAGGATGGACTTGTGGTTTACGGAGAAGCAGACTCCCTCTTTCGGTATTACAGCAAAAATCAAACAAACCTATGTCTCTGAGAAAACAGATTTTCAGGATCTGGCAATGATCGAGACAGTGGAATTCGGCAATATGCTTGTTCTGGACGGCATGGTGATGACAACGGTTAAAGACGAATTTGTATATCACGAAATGGTAGCGCATCCAGCGCTGAATACACATCCGAATCCGAAAAAGGTTTTGGTTGTGGGCGGCGGCGATGGCGGCGTTATCCGTGAGGTCATCAAGCATCCTGAAGTTGAAAAAGCCGTATTGGTTGAGATTGACGGTAAAGTCATTGAATATTCTAAAAAATACTTGCCTGAAATTGCGGGGAAGTTGGACGAGCCGAATGTGGAAGTGCTGGTCAATGACGGTTATATGCATATTATCGAACACAAAAATGAATACGATGTGATTATGGTCGATTCAACAGAGCCGGTTGGTCCAGCAGCGCCGCTATTCGAACGTGGGTTCTACCAAGGTATTTTTGAGGCGCTGAAAGAAGACGGCATTTTCGTGGCGCAGACGGATAATCCTTGGTTCAAGGCTGATCTGATTCAGAAGGTCAACAAAGATGTAAAAGAGATTTTCCCGATTGTGCGTGTGTACGGTGCAAACATTCCAACCTATCCGAGCGGTCTTTGGACATTCACACTGGGCAGTAAGAAATATGACCCGCTTGAAGTGGACGAGACCCAAATTCCGGAGATGGACACCCGATATTACAGTCCGCGCCTGCACAAAGCAGCGTTTGTACTGCCTAAATTTGTAGAAGATTTAACGAAGTAAACATTTTAAGAAGCGTCTTAGTGATCTTTATGCCCAGTATAGGGCGAAAAGAGCGCTATAGACGCTTTTTTGTATGAAACCAGAGTGTATTAGGCTTGAACATATAGTGGACACCGAATTTCCTTTTAAGATAAAAGAAGGAAATTTAAGGGTGTATGTAGAACATACAAAAAACCAGACATTAAACAGATTTGTACTATCGACAGGGGAGGTTTGGTTATGGAAATTCATAATTTGGTGATGTACCAAAGAGGGGGAGACTTTTTTGATCAGACGCTCTTTTTATTACCTATGGGGATCTCAGACGATCTCTAACGCAGCAGATATTATCTATATGTTGAGTGTGGTGGTGTTGGTATTCAGTGCAAGTAATTCCTTAATGACGACCATTTTAATTCCGTTGTTCCGATTGTCGGCTCAAGTGGTTAGTGGGCTTGTAGCACCGATCGTGCTCGGTCGATTTCGGCTGACGCAGGTTCTGCTATTTTCCCAGTTTGGGCAGTTTGTCATTTTTACACTGCTGCTGCTTTATTTATGGATTGTACCTGAGCAAAGGTCGTTTCTGTTTATTTTTGTGATGGTATTTGGCATGTCTTTTTTGGATGGATGGACCAATCCTGCGCGTAATGCGCTTGTACCCCGTTTGGCTACTGGCGAGGGACTCATGCGAGCTAACGGTATGGTAGCGGTCAGTGATCAGGTGGTCAAGTGTGCAGGCTGGGCGTTGAGTGGAATGATTGTCGCTTGGCTGGGTTCCTTGAACACGCTTGTAATCGCATCCTGTTGTTATCTCGTGGCTGTAACTGTCACGTCCTTCATTCGTGATCCGCTGGATCAAAAGGAATTAAACTCCGCATCTTCAAAGTCCTCAGCAGATGTAATAGAACCCGCAAAGGAACAGGAGAAAGACTCCCAATGGAAAGAGCTTGGGGAAGGATGGAAAATTATCTGGCATAACCGTCGTATTCGTTCTCTGATGATTGTCGATAGCGTAGATAGTATTGGGGGAGTCTCCTGGCTTGGCGTATTTATTTTGGCGTACGTCAGTCAAGTACTGCATCGGGATGCGAGCTGGTGGGGCTTTATGAATGCATCCTTTTTCTCCGGTACCATTTTGGGCGGATTGATTGTGGTTGGCTTGGTCAAACGATTGCAAAAGAACAGCTTTTTGTACATGCTTGGGGCATTGCTGGTATATGTTCTGATTACCATTGTATTTGCGCTGAATACCATTCCCGTGGCTGCGCTTATTCTTTTTGCTGTGTCAGGTTTACCTGTTCAAATGGCAGGTATTATTCGCCGCACCTTGCTGCAAACCAGTGCACCGGCAGCCCAGCTGCCCAAAGTAATGGCAGGAATTGATGTGCTTACCAATCTCGCTTTTGGTCTGGCTTTATTATTTATGGGCTGGTATGCTGACCGATTTGGTATGGTGCAGGTGTATTTGCTGGCTGCGGCTATGACTACCATTGCTGTTCTGATCGGCTGGTGGTATCGACGTGACTTTCAGGAAGACGAACCTGTTGATCATCCAACCGCTACGGGAGCAGGAATTTAAGATTGGCGTTCTCGTTAGGCATGATATCATTCATTGGATGACTACATAATTAAATGCAGGTTTAAAATCGACTGTGACGATTGGGGAGAAAGTCTGCCATTTTCGTTCAATTTACAGGAACACCACTGGAATACGTTGACGGTGGTGTTCCTTTTAAAATTATATAGTACGTCTGCTGATCGGGATGCGCCATTCCTAATGTCAGACCCGTTTGCTCGTAAGATATGTTTTGACGGAAGGAGGAGTATAATTAGTGAATTTATGTAGGATTCCTTGTGGAGTCGTATCCGTAATTACCATCGAACGATATTTTTCCTGCATAAATTGTTCCGCGGCCATACGATCAAACAAGGAAATAAGAGGATCGTAATAATGGTTAATATTTAAAAGCCCACATGGCTTTTCATGCAAGCCTAATTGCGCCCATGTGAAAATTTCAAAATATTCCTCCATCGTACCTGGACCACCTGGTAAAGCAATGAAACCGTCCGCAATCTCTGCCATTTTAGATTTGCGTTCGTGCATGGAATCAACAATGATTAATTCGCTCAGGCCATTATGTGCAATTTCACGGCTTTGCAAAAAGTAAGGGAGCACACCAATGACGCGACCTCCTGCATGAAGTGCTGCGTCAGCCACTGCACCCATTAGACCCACATTTGCTCCTCCATAAACCAGGCTTATTTCCTGTTCGGCAAGTGCCTTGCCCAGAGCAACAGCATGCTCTCGATAAACCTCAGACGCTCCATTACTGGAACCGCAAAAAACAGCGATACTTTTCATATGAGATTCTCCTTATGTATATCTTTTTGCAAGTTTTTGCTGGTGTGTTTGAAATATATCCTCCAAGGTGATGTCATACTTGTTGGCGATCACGATGAGATTACCCAGTACGTCTCCAAGTTCTTCGGTTAAATGTTCCTTGTTCTCCTCGAATGAACCGTCGATCTCATCTGGCCGGTCTCTGCCAATTTCCAGGGCGCGGATAGCTCTCGCAACCTCCCCCGTTTCCTCTGCCAGGAAACCGATTCGGACAAAGATATCCAAGTCTGACCAGTTTCTATCCTGATAATATTGCTTTACCCACTTTTGAAATTCATTAATGTCCATATTCAGCCTCCCAACTGCAACTCCATGCATAAATGTTGGCTACTCACAAAACCATAAGGTTTAGATGGTATAGAAACATTTGTTCGTGTTTTTATTATATAATATAAGGTGGGATTTATCAAAGAAAAATAAAAAAGCCAGTTGCTTAAAAAGCAATTGGCTTTTTTAAAGACGTTGAGCTTATTGATGTGACCGTATCTGCTCAGCCTTTTTAAGCCGTAGTGAACTGGCTGTTATAGAGCGAGGCATAATGGCCGCCGCTGGCGAGCAGTCCTTCATGGGTGCCGCTTTCGACGACATCGCCGTTTTTCATGTATAAAATCAGATCCGCTTCACGGATGGTTGATAGCCTGTGAGCGATGACGAAGCTGGTGCGTCCGTCGATCATTTTCATGAAGGCCTTTTGGATGCGGGCCTCTGTAAGGGTATCTATGCTACTGGTTGCTTCATCCAGAATGAGCATAGGTGGATCGACGAGAATTACTCTCGCGATGGTAAGCAGCTGCTTTTGCCCTTGTGACAGGCTGTCGCTCGACCCGCTGATGACCGTATCGTAACCATGAGGCAGGCGCTTGATAAAGCCATGCGCATTAGCAGCTGTCGCAGCCGCAATGACTTCTTCGTCCGTGGCCTCTGGCTTCCCATAGGCGATATTGTCACGAATCGTTCCGCTGAACAGCCATGTATCCTGAAGCACCATGCCAAAGTTAGTCCGCAGGCTATCCCGGCTCATATCGTTGATATTCACTCCGTCGATGGAGATCGAACCGCTGTCCACATCGTAAAAGCGCATAAGCAGGTTAACGAGTGTTGTTTTGCCTGCACCGGTCTGTCCGACGATAGCTACGCGAGTGCCCGGTTTGACCTCCAAACTAAAGTTCGTAATAAGCGTTCGTCCCGGATTATAGGAGAATTTTACATGATCAAACAGAATCGTGCCTTTACTGCGCTCCAGCTGCACGGCGTTCGGTTTTTCCGGTTGTTCCGGCGGCGAATCCAAAATAGCAAATATACGCTGGGCAGAAGCTGTCGCAGCCTGAAACTGCGTTAATACCCCTGTAATTTCATTAAAAGGCTTGGCGAACAAATTGGTGTAAATGAGAAAGCTCGACAAACCGCCTACCGAAATTCCACCCAAAATGATCGAAATACAGCCAATCATAGCGGTGACTGAAAAAGTCATGTTGTTGACCAATCGGGTGGAAGGGTTGGACAAAGATCCGTAAAACTGTGATTTCACCCCGGCTTGGTACAGCTGTTCGTTTCTGGCGGAAAATTCCTCAAACGAGCGCTTTTCATAATGAAAGGCAGTCACTACCCGCTGTCCGCCGATCATTTCCTCCACATATCCGTTCAGGCTTCCTAAAATTTTGGCCTGCTCGCGGAACATGCGTTGCGATTTTGTAGTAATGAACCGTGCAACGCCATATGTGATGGGGGCAGACACCAAGACCACCAGCGTCATCACCGGACTGATATACAGCATGAGTACAATCGAACCAATAATGGTAATCAATCCAGTGATCAAAGTGGAAAAGCCCTGCAACAATCCATCCGACACGGCATCCATATCGTTCACAAAACGGCTAATGCTATCTCCTTGTGGATGATTGTCGTGAAAGCTTAGCGGAAGGATATTAAAATGATCGAATAACTCCCGTCGCATATCATTTACAGTCTGAAAAGCAATGCGGTTCGTCAAATATGTGAGCAGCCAGCTAAATAGACTGCCTACAACATATACAATACCTAATCCAAAAAGAATCAACGCAATGCCTCTAAAGTCTACCGCTCCTTTATTCACCATATGGTCGATAGCCCGACCAATCATATAGGGCCCGATCAGACTGGCAAGCACGCTGAGAATCGCGCTGACGATAACCCAAAACGTTGTTGATTTATATTGACCGACATAGTTTAATAATCTTTTCCAGGTTTCCTTGCCACTCATTGGTCCACCTCCTGCGTTGAGAGCTGGGAGCGATTAATTTCCTGGTATACTTCCGAACTGCTCATCAACTGATCATGTGTGCCGATCCCGACAATTCGGCCTTCATCAAATACAATGATTTTATCGGCATGCTGTACACTGCTTACTCGTTGGGAGACCAGCAGAACAGTCATGCGAGAGCTATTTTCCCGTAGCGATTTCCGAAGGGCGGCGTCAGTTGCGAAATCAAGTGCGCTTGAGGAATCATCCAAAATCAGAATTTCCGGATTGCCTACAATAGCTCTGGCAATGGTAAGTCGCTGCTTTTGCCCGCCTGACAGATTAAGCCCTCCTCGGGTGATCGGGGCATCGAATTTTTCCGGCAAGTTGGAAATAAACTCATCCGCTTGCGCAATGGCTGCGGCCCTGGCGACATCCTCATCGGTGGCGTGTTCACGCCCCCATCGGATATTATCCGCTATAGTCCCCGTGAACAGCAGGGCCTTTTGGGGGACTATCCCGATTTTCTTCCGCAATTGCTCCAATTTATAGTGCCGTACGTCCATGCCATCGACCTGTACGCAACCCTCCACTGCATCATAGAAGCGGGGAATGAGATTCACAAAGGTGGATTTCCCTGAGCCCGTTCCTCCTATGATCCCAACTGTTTCACCGGGATAGATGTCTACCACTATGTCACTAAGTGCCAATTGTCCTGTCTTATTGTAGCCAAAGGAGACGTGATCAAAAGAGATGGCTGGTACAGGACTGTTCTTACCTGTCTCTTTCCTGCTAATAGATGTGGAAGGGTCAGAATCGGAAATCGATGCTTCCGTATCCAGAACCTCCTGAATTCTCGCTGCTGAAGTGGCTGCCTTGGTGAACAGGATAATAAGATTCGTCACCACGATCAGGGCCAGCAAAATTTGCGTAATGTAATTAATAAACGCAATAATCTCTCCTTGAGTAAGAGAGCCATATTGGATATGGATACCGCCGATCCACAGGATGGCAATAATAGCTCCGTTGACCACCAGTAAGGTGGCTGGGCTCAGCAGAGCAGAAATACGTCCGACACGAATGGCGGTCTGGGTTAGATCATCTGAGGCGGTATTGAACTTTACCCGTTCAGCTCCTCTTTTGGCAAATGCACGTATAACCCGTACTCCTGTGAGATTCTCGCTTAGCACCAGAGCAATTTTATCGAGCTTCTTCTGGTATAGCTGGTACAGGGGAGAAGCCTTCGTAATGACCACATACAGGATCACAGCTAGAATGGGCGTAGCCGCCAATAGCACCAAAGCAAGGCGGAAGTCCAATATCATCGACATAATGATCGCCCCGATACAAATAAAAGGAGCACGAATGACCAGACGAATCAGCATCGCCACAGCCGTTTGAAGCTGATTAACATCATTCGTAATTCGGTTGATGAGAGAGGGCGTCCCAAATTTATCGAGATCCGCATAAGAAAACGATGAAATATGCTTAAACATGGTGTTGCGCAGTGTGGTTCCGAATCCTTGGGAAGCACGGGCTGCGTAAAACTGGCACACGAGAGAACTGCCAAAGCCCAGAATAGTCATGAGCAACATCAACAGGCCCAATTGCCATACATAATGGGTATCTCCCCTACCGACGCCATGATTAATCATTAAAGCTACCATAGTAGGCAGCAGCAATTCCAGAATAGCCTCAATCAGTTTAAACAGAGGCCCAAGAATCGTTTCCTTTTTATAGGGTTTCAAAAAAACAGCAAATTTCAGCAAATAAACCATCACCTAACCTGAATATTGTATAAAGTTTTTTTAGTGCAATTGCATATCTGAGTATAATTATGGCATATCCCTAACCATATGAAAAATATTTAATATATATTAGAGATATAGGTTTCACATATATCAGAACCGGAGGTTCATGATGGAATTAAGGCATCTCAAGTACTTTTTAGCGATTGCCGACGCTGGACAGATTACAGCGGCAGCCAAAAAACTGCAAATTGCACAGCCTCCCTTAAGTCAACAGCTTATGCAGCTAGAGGAAGAGCTTGGTGTAAAGCTTGTGCATCGAGGCTCACGGAGCATTCGATTGACAGAGGCCGGAATCATTTTACGGAACAGAGCCAAGCAGATCTTGGAGCTGACGGATGCTACGACCAGGGAAATGAATGATTTTGCCATGGGGATGAAGGGGACGCTCACCATTGGAACAGTCTCTTCCTCTGGAGCCACCCTGATGAAAGACAGGCTTTCCGAATTTCATAAAACCTATGCGGGTGTAAAATTTGAAATTCATGAGGGAAATACCTTTAGGATTCTCGATCTTTTGAACAAAGGGATTATCGAGGTCGGTATTGTCAGAACCCCCTTTAATACCACGGATTTAGGATGCAGATATGCCGAATCCGAGCCCATGGTAGCAGTAATGACGGAAGAACATGATTGGAGTCCTGAACAGAAGACTATTTCATTGGCTGAGTTGAAGAACAGACCCCTCATTATATATCGCCGTTTTGAGCAATTGATCCACGATACCTGTATGAAGCACGGCTTTGAGCCGAACATCTTTTGCAAAAATGACGATGCCCGCACCACGCTTCATTGGGCCAACGAAGGGCTGGGTATTGGCATGATTTCGCGCTCCGCTTTGTCTTTGGGCAGCAATAATCATTTAATCGTTAAGGAAATTAGCTGTGAAGAATTGCACACACGAGTGGCGGCTGTCTGGTTGAAGGATAAATACATGTCTTCATTGGCTTCCCGGTTCATTGAAAGTTTTAGCGAGGCATCCCGTGCAGCCGACCTACAGTAGTTGAATTTTTTAAGTGTGAAAGCATCTTTTTGTAAAAACTCATTTGAATTGCAATCGGGAACTGGATATAGTAGTACAGTAGGATAGCTATAGAATGGAGTTTGAACACATGCCACACAATGCAAAGGTTCGAATCCGTCTTCATAGTCATCATGACGGAGAAGATGCGGTACAGGAGCTTCCTGGAGAAGCAATCGTTCGCGGGAAGCATCTATATATAAGGTACGAAGAGCCGCAAGAGAGTCCAGAAGGCGGTACGACACGGAACACAGTCAAAATTGGACCGGATGAGCTAAAGCTAATTCGCCACGGCGAGGTACAATCAGAGCAGTCGTTCGCGCTGGGACGCAGGTTGCCTGGATTTTACCGCTCGCCTTATTTAAACCTGAACATGTCTGCGCATACGCAGAAGCTCGATATTCGGATGGATGGTTTCACCGGACATGTGAGCTGGACCTATGATCTGTACGTATTTGAGGATTTCTCGGGGCATTTTGCCATCAGTTTGCATATACAGGAGGAGCAATAATCATGACAAGCAATCCACTGGAACTTATTAATCAAAAGGTAACCTCAGCAATTGAGGCTGCAGTGCTGGCTGCCGGAATCGTGAGCCGCGAAGAGCTGCCGACTATTACATTGGAAGTACCTAAGGACAAGTCACACGGTGACTTAGCTACCAACGTAGCAATGCAGCTCACTCGCATTGCGAAGAAGAACCCGCGTCAGATCGCTGAAGATTTGATCGCAAATATGGACTTGGCTTCCGCTTCTATTGAAAGTGCGGAAATCGCCGGACCAGGCTTTATTAACTTTCGCCTGAACAAGAGTTACCTCTATGCAGTGATTGGACAAGTACAGGAGCAAGGAGCAGATTACGGTCGTGTACACGTAGGTGCAGGCAAAAAAGTACAGATCGAATTTGTCAGCGCCAATCCGACCGGTAGTCTTCACTTGGGCCATGCACGTGGCGCAGCTGTAGGGGATGCGCTCTGTAACGTGCTTGATTTTGCAGGATATCAAGTTACTCGTGAATATTACATTAATGATGCGGGGAATCAGATTTACAATATGAGTCGTTCCATTGAGGCGCGTTATTTGCAGGAGCTGGGACAGCCTGCGGAGATGCCGGAGGACGGATACCATGGTGAGGATATCATCGGGTTTGCGAAGGAACTGGTGGCTGAGAAGGGCGATTCTTTATTGTCCATGGAACCAGGAGATCGTGCTGCCTTTTTCCGTGAATACGGTTTGGAAAAGGAACTGAATAAGATCAAGCGTGACCTGGAGCGGTTCCGTGTACCTTTTGATTCCTGGTTCAGCGAAACATCACTGTATGATAATGGTGAAGTACTTAAAGCGTTGAATGAGCTGCGTGACCGTGAGGAAATTTATGAAAAAGACGGGGCGACTTGGCTGAATACGACCAAGTATGGCGACGATAAAGACCGCGTATTGATCAAAAATGACGGCACTTATACGTACCTGACTCCGGATATTGCTTATCACCGCGACAAATACGCTCGTGGCTATGACACGATCATCAACATCTGGGGAGCGGATCACCACGGTTATATTCCGCGGATGAAGGCGGCAATGGAAGCACTGGGCAATGACCCGGATAAGCTTAAAGTGCTGATTGCCCAAATGGTCAGCTTGTTCCAAAACGGGGAAAAAGTAAAAATGTCCAAGCGTACTGGCAAGGCCGTAACGATGGAGGATCTGATGGAAGAAGTAGGCGTAGACGCGATCCGTTACTTCTTCACTATGCGTAGTATGGATTCACATCTGGATTTTGATATGGATTTGGCGATTTCCACCTCCAATGAGAATCCGGTATTCTACGTGCAATATGCACACGCACGTGCATGCAGCGTATATCGTCAAGCCGAAGAACAGGGTATTGCTGTGCTGCCATTGTCAGAAGTTGACTTGTCCAAGCTGACGGCTGAGCATGAATACGATCTGTTACGCAAAATTGGCGAGTTGCCAGAGGAAGTATCGGTGGCAGCTGCAAACTTTGCGCCGCATCGTATGATTCGCTATGTCTACGAGCTGGCATCATTGTTCCACAGCTACTATAAAGCAGAGCGTGTCATCACAGAGGATGCCGCTCAAACGCAGGCTCGTTTGGCGTTGTTTGGTGCGGTTCGCACGACCATTGCCAATGTACTGAAGCTTGTGGGTGTGTCTGCACCGGAACGTATGTAATTAAACAACTGCAACGTATTGAACTTGTAGTCATATGTATAATCGTAAAAGGAACCGTTCGTACTGCCCTCTATAGGGAGGCTCGTTCGGTTCCTTTTTTAGGAATGAGTACTTTTTAGGTATGAGTAGTTTAATAGCGTTCCAGTACCAGATTCGTTTTGAGGGAATCGGCGGGAATCAGCCATCCTTTAGATTGCAGCAGGTTAATCAGCTTGGTACGGTTGCTTGCGGCAACATTGTAACCCGAAGTTTTGAAGGAAATTTCGATGATATTGTCAGTACCCGATCCGTTTGCGCTACGAATAGGCCATATTTCAACATCAGTATCCATGCCCTGAAAGCTGCCCTCATATTTGCTGACCTCTACAGGACCGCGTACTCTGGAGTTTGCCAAGGTTTGTTTACCCCAATTGCTGCTTTTCCAGTTCTGCAGCTTGCCCGGAAGATTATCCTGCAATTGTTTTAAGGCTTGATTCGGGGAAGGCAGAGATAATCCTTTGGAGGCACTCGTTTTCTTATCATTGGAAAAGCTTAGTGTCTGCTTGTTGTATCCCCAATCCACCTCAGCCTCATAATTATCATCGGAGGCACTGAATCCTTCCTTATTCGCTTGGGTAAGTGCTGCGTCGATATTCCCGTCTGTGACCGTATAGCGTTTTTTGTAGGTTAATTCATAATTCTTTTTGTCTTCTTTCTTGCGAAATCTAACGTTCCAACCCTCGTCATTCAGTTGCAATGAGTCTGTGTCAAAATACTCGACCTTTAAGCGTTGCGCTTCCTCGCTGATTTGGAACTCATTTACGATGCCGTTTTTTAAAGAGCCATCCGCGTTGAGAACCTGAGCTGTATCTAGCAGCAACTTTACCTCATAGCTTGGCGTGGCATTGGCAGCGGCTTGTACAGGCTCTGCTCCTTTCCATCCTGTTGCGAGCAGCACTGCACTCAGAGTTACTACCGACATGAATTTGGTGATACGATGGCCTGTTTTCATTTCATCCTCTCCTGTTCGTCCAAATGGGTTACACGTTACACTTTACGGGGGGGTTGTCAGTCGAATGTCAAAGTGAGTTGGTACTCTGGTTAAAAAATACCATATTTTATATATGACAGCCAATATTTAATCTTGGTTTCATCCTAAATATTCAGTGAATCTGTGGATCAGCGCGGAGCGATGACGATCTCTGTTGCTGACCATATAAATGTGCCGCTCAACAGGCTGCCCCGGAATAGGCCTTACAACCAGTAAACCCCGCTCAACCTCTGATTGAACAGCAAGACGTGAGGCAAAGGAGATGTGTTCTCCTAGCATAACCGCCTGTTTGATGGCTTCCAGTGAATCCAATTCCAGATAGGACGGAAGCCGGCGTCGTCCGCGCTCCAGCCATTTGTCAGTCACATGGCGTGTACTTGAATCTTTTCCATGCAACACAAAAGAGGCTGAAGCGATACGCTCGGATGTCAAATCGGTTTCGCTAGCGAGCGGATGAGTGGGTGAGCAGATAAGCACCAGTTCATCCTCTCCCAGGGATTCTGAGAGTAGCGTTGGGGATTGAAACGGCTCTGCTGATATAATGCCGAGGTCAATTTCGTGGCGAGCGAGCATGTCCTTGATCACGGGCGCTGTTTTCACGGACAAGGCGATGTGAATACCCGGATGCTCGCGGGCAAACCGGTGCAGCACGGCAGGCAGCAGGTAGGTAGCGGGTACATAGCTTGCACCAATACGTATACTTCCTCGTTGGAGCGTATCAAACTCACGGACGACTCGCTCAGCCTCTGCCGCAAGTGCATTAATCTTGGTGGCATAGTGCAGCAGTGCATTTCCGGCATCCGTCAGGATGATTTTGCCCATACGTGTATCAAACAGCTTGACTCCGAATTCACGCTCCAGATTTTTCATATGAAAAGTAACAGTGGGCTGCTTTAGACCGAGAAGCTCGGCTACGGTGGTGATTTTGTGGTGCTTGTTCAGCAGCTCTACAATATGTAACTTCAGAAGACTTAAGTTCACTGAGAATGCCTCGCTTTCAGGTTAATCGAGCAATCTATTCGTTGGGCAGCAGCATCAATCGCCTCTATATAGATTAAATCTATGAGTGTTAACACAATTCATTGAAATAATTAATTTTGTTTTAACTTTCCAATAACACAGGTTGCGAATTCAAGTTTTACACTGGGGTCAGTCACAAGAACAGGCAGGTAATGCGATGAATCAGGATCTATATATTCGTGGATTAAGTAAAACCTTCGGCCAGACCACCGCGCTGCACGAGACGAACCTGGTCGTACGACGAGGCAAGTTCACCACACTGCTCGGGCCGTCCGGCTGTGGGAAGACGACGCTCTTGCGCTTGATTGCTGGTCTGGAAACACCGGATACTGGCACAATCACGATGGGAGAGGAAATTCTCTTTTCAGCTGAACGCAAAAAGGATATTCCCGCACATCTTCGCCACTTTGGTATGGTCTTTCAGGATTTTGCGCTGTGGCCGCATATGACAGTGTTTGAAAATGTGGCCTTCGGCCTGCGAGCGAGCGAGCGGGGTAAAGGGTCTGTTAGCGCACAAGGGAAGGAACTACGGGACGTGGTGCTGGAGGCGCTCGATAAGGTGAGGTTGTCAGGGATGGAGGATCGCTATCCCCATCAGTTGTCTGGTGGACAGCAGCAACGGGTATCTTTTGCAAGAGCAGTTGCTACCCGGCCTCGACTGGTTTTATTCGACGAGCCGCTTAGTGCACTGGATGCTGTGCTGCGGGAAGAGATGCGCATTGAGATGATATCGCTTGTGCGCGATCTGGGGCTGACCGCCCTATACGTCACCCATGATCAGATCGAGGCTATGTCCATGTCTGATGAAGTGGTAGTTATGAAAAGTGGACATATTTTGCAGACCGGAACACCAGAGGTGATCTATAGTCGCCCAGCTCATCCAGAGGTGGCAAGGTTTATCGGCAAATCGAACTGGCTTGAGTTGGAACGGACATTATTTCGGCCTGAGCATGTCCGTTGGGGACAGGAGCAAGCGGATCAGCACACTTTTACAGTAGAGATTCTACATATTAGCTATGTTGGCGATCGTTATGAAATCCGTCTACTAGCTGAAAATGGCGAGCAATGGACTGCATATCATTCCACCCGTTTGCAGATAGGCGAAAAAATGCATATTTGGGTATCACCGCAATACATCCATCAACTTGGAACATAGTGAAAAGGGGTATACAGAAGATGATGAATAGAAGTGGTTTTCGTGCAGGATGGAAAAAAGGGGCTATGCTTGCTTTAACATTGACTTTTGGGCTGGCTGTGGCAGGTTGCGGAACCGCTACGACAGCGAAAGATGGCGCGCGAGCAGATGGAACAACAACACCAGCGGCGTCCGCTGATCAGAAGCTGGTTGTTTACAGCGCAGGTCCGGATGGATTGGCAAAAAAGCTGGTAGCCGGGTATGAGGCACAGAGTGGAGTTAAGGTAGAGTTATTTCAGGGAACGACAGGTAAGATTTTAGCCCGCATGGAAGCGGAGAAGACGAATCCAGTAGCAGACGTGGTTGTGCTGGCATCGCTTCCGTCTGTACAGGGCTTGAAAAAGGAAGGACTCACGCTCCCCTATCCGGATGCCAAAAATGCGGACAAGCTAAACCCGGACTGGTCTGATAAGGAGGGTAACTATTTCAGTACCAGTGCCTCTGCTCTAGGTATTGCTTATAACACGAAACTGGTGAAATTCCCGCCTACTTCTTGGGCCGACTTGGCGAAA
>NZ_JCAJRU010000023.1:0-32168 GCF_059447605.1 Paenibacillus sp. N119s
GGATAGTCCTTTGTATAGTGATGTCAGAACCGTCTGGAACATATGGAGTACCCGTTCATTTTACGCTGATTCAGATTATGCTGTGTTTCTGGGCCATCCAATTTCTTTCCTTTCTTATTGTACGTTCTCTGTATCTTCGTCAATTAGATTTAAAGATACTATAAGGAACGGTACGTTGTGTGTGAAAAGTTGCAGAAGGGCAGGACGGTGTTCCTCCTTTCTGGAATTTTGCACCGAATAGAAGGTAAGGTCTCAAGTGGGATACAGAAGAAAACATATAATTCATATAACAACTTATTGATGAACTTATTTTAGTCGTTACCATATTTTTAAAGTGGGGATATCTATGAAAAAACGTATGTTCATTTTATTGCTGCTCGCCTTGTCGGCTAGTTCTTTATTAGAGTCCTTTGTTCAAGCAGAGGAGGCGCAGCAGGTTAGCAAAGCAAGTGTGAAATTAACACTGAATCAAGCCCAGCAATGGGCACGATCCAATAGCTTTAACTTGAAGGAAGCCCAGCAAACGATAGATCGTAACCGAATTATGCTGAAAAATGCAGGCAAGAATCTGGATTTCATTCCGGCAGGTCAAGGCAACAGTGAAGAAGATGCGGCTAGTAGTTCAGCATGGAAGGGGTATGCCTCATCGACAGTTTCTTATTTGGAATCCAAAAAGCAAATCGAACTTGCCCAAGATCAGACAGACTACACTGCCATGAAAAACTATTATGACGTACTTCTGGCTGATAACAAAGTCAAGAATAGTGAGGATGCACTTTTGCTCGCGCAATTGGAAGAAAAAGCTGCTGAAGCGAAGGCCAATCGTGGAAAAATTTCTCCAGGTGATCGAAGTACGATTATTCAGACTCGTATAGAGGCTCAAAAAAATGTAGACATTGCAAAAGCTGCGCTGCAAAAAGCGCTAGATTCGCTTAATACACAAATGGGACAGCCCCAAGGAATGTTATATGAACTGGTGGATCGACCCGTTTACCGGAAGATGGATAACATAAATCTGGATACACTGGTGTCGCGCGCCATCTCAGCGAGTCCTTCAGTATGGAGACAGGAAGAGGCTGTCAAGCTGGCCAAAATGGAAATTAAATATTACACCTGGAACTCGGGAGCGGATGACTATGAAATTAAACAGATAGATGTAGATTCAGCACAAAGCGGTCTGGAAAATACCAAGGAACAACTAGCAGAAACACTGAAGAGTATGTACTTTAACTTACAGCAAAATGAAGAACAATACGAGCAAATGCGAAGTAATCTACAGAACCTTAATAAAGTGTTGGACATTTCTCGCAAAAGAAAGGAACGTGGATTTGCTACGGGCACGGAGGTCGCTACGAATCAGTTGAAAGTAAAGCAAATTGAACGGAATATGGATGAGCTCGTTGTTCAAATGACGCTGCTGCAACATACTTTAAACAAGCCGTGGAGCGTTTAGGATTTAAAAAAATACATTTTAAGGGGATATAACATTGTCGGAAACAGAAAAGAAAGATAAAGATTCATTACAAGTATTAAGAAAAAAAAGAAGAGTGAAAAGGAGCATAGGTATTCTGGTCTTGCTCATTATAGCGGGAATTGGCGGTACGCTCTACATGAAAAGGGATCAGGAAAAACCTGTGGAGGCTCTGGCGAATCAGGTGGTACAGGTACAGAAAGCTAACATAACTGAGTCGCTTGCCGTGACTGGAACCGTGCAGGCATCCAAGGAAGTAAATATTAATTTTACAAATGTCGAGGGTGCCAAGCTCATCGCTGTCAATGTCAAAGCAGGGGATAGCGTTAAAGCAGGTCAGGTGCTAGCACGATTAGATGATTCGGACGCCAGGCTGCAAATTAAGGATGCCGAATCCAATGTCGCGATTGCAAGAGCCAAGCTGGAGGAAGCCAAGCGCGGACCCAAGCCCAATGATATCGAGCTACAGAAAGCCAATGTATTAAAGGCGCAGATGGCGATTAAAACAGCCAAGAACGATATGGAGCTAGAGGAAGCCACGGCACAAAAGGAGGCAGCCAAGGTGACTTTGGATAAAGCCCAAAAGGATTATGATGACCAGGCTTATCTGGTTCAGAATGATGCGGCTGCAGAAAGTGACCTGGCGACAGCCAAGCAAAATCTGGACAAGGCAAAACTGGATATGAGCAATGTGGAGCTGCAATACAAGAAGGCACAGATCAAGCAAACTGAGGCGATCGAAGAGGCGGAAATGGGCTATAAAACAGCATTAATACAATTAAAGGCTGCCCAGTCCCCGCCTGAAGTTTCCAACATCCAATCTGCACAAGCTTCTTTATTGCAGGCTGAAACGGCACTAGAGCAGAAGAAAAGTGTTTTGAGTAAATTGCAGGTTACGGCGCCGTGGGACGGAATCATTTTGAAGGTCAACGGCGATGTAGGCACTAGTCCTACTGCACCTTTTATTGTCATGAATAACTCCAACACAGGGGTTATGAAGGTTCTTGCCAAGGTGAACGAAAGTGATATTGCTAAATTGAAGACTGGACTTCAGGCGACAATGCACTCGAATTCATTCCCAGACAAACCATTTAAAGGCGAAGTACGCTTTGTTTCACCAGAGCCGGTGACGGAAGCCAATGTGACTACATACAAAATTGAATTGTCTTTGGATAGCCAAAACATAAGGCTGCAACCGGGGATGAATATGGATGTATCCCTACTGTTAGCTGAACACAAAAATGCGCTGTCTGTGCCGTTGTTTGCCTTGAGGTCTGAGGGCGGTGTGGATGGAGTATATGTGGCGAAGAACGCGGCGAATCCGGCGGATTATGAGTTTAGACCGGTGAAACTGGGTGTGTATACAGCGGATCAGGCCGAAATCAAGTCCGGTGTCAAAGAAGGTGAAACCATTGTGATTCCTCCTCAGAACAGCAGTGCTGACCCGAATGGCAGTGGAGGGGGGCAGGCACAATGAGCGAAACGCAATCCAATAAAACCGTGATTGAAATTAAAGAATTGAAAAAAAGATATGAAGTAGGCGGTCAGGAGATTCAGGCTCTACGCAGTGTGAACTTATCTATTAACGAAGGTGAGTTTGTGGCTATCATGGGGCCCTCTGGTTCAGGCAAGTCCACCATGATGAATGTCATTGGTTGCCTGGATCATCCGGATACGGGTAAATACTATCTGGATGGATATTCCATATTAGATGCTCGTGAAAATGAACTTTCGGAGATTAGAAATGAGAAGCTAGGTTTTGTATTTCAGAAATTTTATCTGCTGCCTCGTACTACAGCTTTAGCAAATGTGGAGCTGCCTATGATGTATGCAGGTGTTCCTGCTAAGGAGCGTCGGGAAAGAGCTATAGCAGCGCTTCGGATGGTGGGTCTTGCAGAACGGATGTATAACAAGCCTAATGAGCTCTCTGGCGGTCAGCAGCAGCGGGTTTCCATCGCCCGAGCCTTGGTGAATCATCCTGTCATTCTGCTGGCAGATGAGCCTACGGGCGCACTGGACACGAAGACGAGCATCGAGATTATGGAGCTGTTCCAAGGCTTGAATGAGCAAGGAAAAACTATTGTTCTGGTTACTCATGAGCTGGAGATAGCGGAATATGCCAAACGATTGATCAGCTTTCGGGATGGTAACATTGAGCGAGATGAGCCGATTAAGAATAGACGAATTTCATCAAGGGTGGTAAGTCTATGAATTTGATGGAAACGATCCGTGTATCGATGAATAGCTTAACTACCAACAAGATGCGCTCATTTTTAACGATACTCGGTATTATTATCGGAGTGGCAGCGGTGATTGCCATTATGGCCATCGGGAATGGTTCAAAGGCCAGTATTAAGGAGGAAATCAATAAATTAGGGAATAACGTGCTTATGGTTGCTCCCGTCATGCCAATGACCGAGGAAGAAATAAATCAGGACACCTTGCCCTCATTTACGTGGACAGATGTCGAGGCATTGGAACAAAAGAGTTCGATTGCAGCAATGATGCCCCGTATTTCAAGCAGTTCAAAAGCTGCATGGGGTCGATATAACTATAATGCAACCATTGTAGGGACATCTGCTTCATTTTATAAGACCGAAAAGTTTTCCTTTGCCGAGGGTAGAACATTTACCAACGATGAGATGGATAAACGTAGGAATGTTGCCATTCTGGAAAGCCAAGCGGTTGTACGTCTTTTTGGTGGAGATACCAAAGGCGTATTGGGACGAACGATTCAAATCAAGCAGATCCCTTTCAAAGTGATCGGAGTATTGAATCCTCAGCCTGTTTCGAAGTTTAGCTACAGTACAAATGATCAAATTTATATCCCGGCTACAACCATGATGAACCGTCTGGGGGAGAAAAACATTACTGGTCTGGAGGTATCCGCTAAGTCACCGGGCTTGATGAACCAGGCTCAATCAGACATATTGGAAAGCTTGCGTGTGACACATCAGCTAAAACCTTCAGAACCGGATCAATTTCAAGTGATGAGCCTGTCCGAAGCAGCAGGTGCAGCATCCGGTGTAGATAATATTATGACCAGCTTGCTGGGAGGTGTAGCGGCGATCTCGCTCGTGGTTGGGGGAATTGGAATTATGAATATTATGATGGTATCGGTTATAGAGCGTACGAAAGAAATCGGCATTCGAAAAGCCATCGGTGCCAAACCGAGAGATATTATGGTTCAATTCCTGTCCGAAGCCGTCATTTTTGGTCTGCTGGGGGGAATGCTCGGGGTTGTTACAGGCATAGGCGCCTCCAAAATTATCGAAGCAACGACACACATGACTATTGAATTTACAATCTCGCCGATCCTATACTCGTTTCTTAGCTCTGCAGGCACAGGTATTCTATTTGGGGTATACCCGGCTTATAAAGCAGCAAGATTAAAGCCAATAGATGCATTGAGATACGAATAATTGAATAGGCAGATGGTCGCAACATAAAACGTGAACTGCTTCTAGATTTTGGAGGAACAACGACAAACTAAATAACAAATCCAAAGAGAACGAATCTTCTCTACAAAATGTTTCGGGTGCTGAAGATGCAGAAGGTGCACCTAAAAATGCTGAACAATTAATTGGCGAATTCATGAGGAATATGGGGAATAGAGAAAAAGCAGTGGTACTCATGCATTAAAATCATTAGCTATTTAAAAAAACAGGGATATGAATTTAAGACGATCAAGTAACGTACCAATTCCAATTAAAACAGAGGGGATTAGCAATAATATGGATATTAAAGAATTAGAGGATCTATATGTATCTTGCAAATCAGATCTCTTTGGCTATCTATTGAGGATATTGCATAACAAACAGGATGCCGAAGATTTGCTGCATGAGTGCTTTGTTCGGTTTATAAGAGCTTCGCCTGATTTGCCAGAAGACCGTATTCGATTTTATCTTATGAGAATTGCTAAGAATTTAGCTATAGATGTCATAAGAAAACGAAAAAAGATGGAGGACTATATTTTACGTAAGGAGCAGGTCTACGGTCACTGGGATACCTTCGATTTAGAAATTCAGGAGGAGGTTAACCGAATTCTTTTGCTGGCAAGTAACACGGAACAAAGAACGGTACTTAAATTGCGTGTAGTCCAAGGATACTCTATAAAGGAAACGGCTAGAATTTTAAATAAGAGTGAAAATGCAGTGAAGTCTTCACTTCACAGAGCTTCCCAACGTATTAAGTTGAGATATATCTCCTAGACATTAGTTGTACCCAATGCTTCTTCTCCTAACGATTGCAAAGGCAGAAACGGCGACTGTATATCCGTCCGCCGCTTCTGCCTTTTTTCTATTATAGGATCACGGGATTTGCTGTGGCTTCACTTGCTTGCTTTTCCAATTGTGCTTGCGCTTCGTGTTCCTTCTTCAGAGCCTGCTTGTCCAGCACTCTTCCAACTGTCCTCGATGAAGCCCAGAGCAAAGATAGGGGTGCCGAAAGGCGGGTAAGTCCATAATGTTCAAAGACCTCAGCTGTTTTGCCGGCAATCGCCGGTTCATCCGGTATGCCTAGCACTTTCATAGGAACGGGTTGATGTTGAACCACCACTTCTGCTACAGCAGCACCCAAGCCTCCGAATACACTATGCTCCTCCACGGTGACAATACCTCCCGTTTCCCGGGCTGCGGCGATGATCGCTTCCTCATCAAGTGGCTTGATGGTGTGTATATTGAGAACACGAGCTTTCACACCCATCTGCTGGAGCAACGCAGCTGCATCCAGAATGATACGGACCGTCTCACCTGTGCCAATCAGGGTAATGTCTGATCCTTCTTGTAAGGTGACAGCTTTTCCAATCTCAAATGGGTAATTATCGGACGGATAGACATCCTCAACCGCATTACGTCCGATTCGTACATATGCGCCTCCTTCATGCTGAACCAGCGCTTCGGTCATTTTTTTGGTTTCATGACGATCGGCGGGGAGTAAGACCATCAAACCAGGAATCGCTCGGGCTACAGCAATATCCTGGACAGAGTGATGGGACATCCCCAGTGCGCCGTTTGCTCCCCGTCACCCATTAGACAGAATACACGGTAGGATCGTCCGTCACGCTTGGCAGCCAGTGCCATGCCGACGGAGATGGGGAGGCCATGGCCCAATGCGCCTGTATTCATCTCTATACCAGGAACTTTATTGTTTGGATGTCCAATCAGACGGGTACCAAATTGGCTATAGGTTTCCAGTTCCTCTTTAGGGAAGAAACCAAGGTCAGCCAGAATACACCATAAGGATTCGACGGAATGTCCTTTGCTGGCAGTATTGCTCAATGAACCTCCTGTATGCCCTGTTTTGGCACGATGAATAATAGTGAGCACAGGAAGTGCTTGCGCAGTTTAGGTTTGTTCTCAATAGACATGGAAACCGGAAAATTTCCGCAGTGGAAAAGAAGCTCCCCATTTTCGTTTTCAGGGTGACGTACCGTAATATCAGCAAAAAAAGTAGGGAGCTCGTTCATTGCAGCCGCTTGTACCATAACCGAAGTAATTGCTCCGTGAATATCAGTTTCACAGGTGACCGGAATCTGTTCATCTGTCAAAATGGCATTTGCCAGACAAGGCATAATTCCCATGGCTTCCTGGAGGGAGGACCAGCATTGGATGGCGATGGCTGTGCTTCCCGTTTCGATAGCGTAGGATTTCATGGCTACTTTAAGGGCTGCGATGCGTCTGATATCTTCTTCGGTGACTTCACTGTAATCCAGCTTCTCTTTGATATAATCCATCGCTTCTGAAAGCTCAGCACTGCTCCCGGATGAAATTTTCTTTGAACGGAGCTGAATATCTACTAGCGTAATTGGATGAATTTCAATACCGAATCGCTCCAGCAGTTCTCCTTCATTGCAGATCATGGTCCAAAAGGAAGCAGGACGAGGACCTATTTGGAGAATCCGTAAACTTTTGAACTATCGTACTACATTGGTAGCCGAGATAAAGTTGTTAAAACCTCGTTCAAATACCGGATCAGCTACACGACTGTTTGTGATATAGGTAAAAGGGACATTAAAGCGGCGAAGCACTTTTCCGCTGGCGAACAATCCACACTGGGTATCCCGCAATCTCATCCCGTCGGCTAGAGGAGCCTCATCACGTGGACCCCACAATAGAACCGGCTTGCCAATCGCCTTGCCCACACGGGCAACCGTATCCTCGGTACCAAAATTGCAGTGGGGGAAGAAAACAGCGTCTACTTCCTCTTCCTTGAAACGTTTAATAATCAAATCAGCGTTAATATGATCGTCATACAACAAACCTTCTTCATTAAGTCCTTCCAAATCCACGATGTCAATGTTCATCCCGAAGCTCTCGATTTGTTGGCGAATGGCAACTTTATAGCGGAAGGCATCCTCAGCACTGAAGGTAAAACGTCGAGTAGGCGCATAACCCAGTTTCAGCTTTTTCATGAATAACTCTCCTTGTACTAGAAGTAAATAAACTAAAATTCATATAAAAAAACTAAACTAAAGTAGATGAATTATATGTTATTTTATTTTCAAAGCCATCGTATCACCTCTATAAACCGCTGTCAATTAGCTTGTTTATAAAAACTAGTTGTTTTAGTTTAGTTATTTCGCGAAAATAAACTAAAAATATATATGTTATTTAGAGTGAATAACGTATATATGATTCTCCTTTATGATCAGATATTCGCAATTATCATATCCATTGAATTTGACAGGTTCCTAAATCTTTGTTAGAGTTTCAATCAAATATGAATAACCTTTTCATGGGATGTTACCGATAGGGCATAACCTGAATCGGCTTGTTTGCACATACAAGTGTAATCAGGCTGGTTTGGGTTTTTTTATTATTCACCCCCTTATTGGTTCCCTTTTATTACACATTTGGAAGGAGAACTTTTATGTCCAGCTATGTTTTTCCTAAAGACTTTTTATGGGGCGGTGCTCTTGCTGCCAACCAGGCTGAGGGCGCTTATTTGGAAGACGGTAAAGGATTGAGTCTGGTGGATCTGCTGCCTACCGGAGAGAAGAGAAGAGGCATAATGAAAGGGAATGTTCCTTCGCTGACTCCACTTGAAAGCGAATTCTACCCTTCCCACGAAGCCATTGACTTCTATCACCGCTATCGCGAGGATATTGCACTATTTGCGGAAATGGGTTTCAAGGCACTGCGTGTTTCCATTGCCTGGGCTCGTATTTTTCCAACTGGAGAAGATGCTGTTCCCAATGAAGCAGGGCTGCAATTTTACGATGATTTATTTGACGAATTGCATAAACATGGCATTCAGCCGGTTGTGACCCTTGCTCATTTTGACGTACCAGTAGCCCTGATCGAGAAATATGGAAGCTGGCGCAGCCGGAAACTGGTAAGTTTGTTTGAAACCTATGCCCAAACTGTATTCACTCGTTACCAGGATAAAGTAAAATACTGGATGACATTTAATGAGATTAACATGCTGCTTCATTTGCCGTTTCTTGGTGCCGGGCTTGTATTTCAAGAAGGTGAAAACGTTAAACAAATTCAGTACCAGGCGGCGCATCATCAGCTTGTGGCAAGTGCGCTGGCGGTGAAGGCATGTCACGAGATCATTCCAGATGCGAAAATTGGCTGTATGCTTGCTGCTGGCAGCTTCTATCCGTATACGTGTAATCCGGAAGATGTGTATCAGGGGATGGAAAAAGACCGCGAATCCTACTTCTTCATTGATGTACAGTCACGCGGCGAATATCCTGGTTATGCGAAGCGCTTCTTCAAGGATCACGGGTTAAACATCGAGATGGAATCGGGCGACGCAGCCATTTTGAAAGATCATACCGTGGATTACATCGGATTTAGCTATTATTCAAGCCGGACAACTAGCACAGATCCAGAAGTTGTTAAAAATATGACCAGCGGTAATGTATTCGGCTCCGTGGCTAATCCATATTTAGACAAGTCTGAATGGGGCTGGACGATCGATCCAAAAGGATTCCGCATCACAGCCAACCAATTACATGATCGCTACCAAAAGCCTCTTTTCGTAGTGGAAAATGGCTTTGGTGCCAATGACGTGGTTTCACCTGAAGGGGAAGTGAATGACGATTACCGAATCGACTATCTCAAGCGGCATATTGCCGAAATGGGTGAGGCTCTTCAGGACGGAGTCGAAATTATCGGTTACACCAGCTGGGGACCGATTGACATTGTCAGCGCTTCCTCCGGAGAGATGAAAAAACGCTATGGTTATATTTATGTTGACCGTGACAACGAAGGCAACGGTTCGTTGAAGCGTATTAAAAAGAAAAGCTTTCACTGGTACAAAAAGGTAATTCATTCCGACGGCGAAAATCTCGGCGAATAATCATAAGACAAGAAAATAGGATCGGATGTCCCGAACCCATAGGGATTTCCGATCTTCGTTTCTTGATTGAAAGCGTTGACAATCGTTCCTTTTCGGGCTATACTTGACGCAATTCCATCATTTTTAGGATTGTTACTGCATAGCAGGCAAAACCTAAGCCACGAATAAGCGAGTTTTACACTCTAGTTTATTTGGCGTGCTTCGGTTTTTTTTGTTTGCAATAAACAAGATGGAGCAATGAGTGGCTCTTGCTGGCATAGGGAACGGGGGATCGAGATGAATATAGCAAAGGTCATCAACAACAATGTAATTAGTGTCTACCAGACGGACGGTACAGAACTTGTGGTCATGGGCCGGGGGATTGCTTTTAAGAAAAAACCTGGAGACAAAGTAGATGAAACCAGAATTCAGAAGGTATTTGCGCTGAAAAACAAGCAGACATCCGATAATTTCAAAATGCTGCTGCGCGAGGTACCGCTGGATTTGATCGTGATCGTGGAGGAAGTCATTAATGACGCCAAGCATAATCTGAACAGAAAGCTGAACGAAAATATTTATGTATCTCTGACCGATCATATCAATTTTGCTATCGAAAGGTACCGGGAAGGTCTAGAAATTAAAAACGCATTATTGTGGGAAATCAAGCAGCTATACAAAGAAGAATTCGCGATTGGTCTGAGAACGCTGGAACAAATCAAGCAAAAGCTCGATATTGAACTGCCTGTGGATGAAGCAGCTTATATTGCCCTTCACATCGTGAATGCTGAAATGAATGAGGAAGTCATTACGACCATGAGTATTACGAAGTTCATCCAGCAAATTATCAATATCGCCAAGTACCATTTTAAGGTGGATTTTGACGAGGATTCTTTGAGTTATTTCCGCTTTATTACGCATCTGAAATTTTTCGCCCAGCGCGTATTTAAGGGAAATCACTATGAAAATAACTATGACCATTTGTATGACATGATTAAGGAAAAGCACAAGGAAGCAGCCGCTTGTACAGAAAAAATCGGAACCTTTGTAAAAAAAGAGTACGGTCACGAATTGACGAACGAAGAAAAGCTGTATTTAACCGTGCATATTGAACGAGTGGTGAACAGATAAGTGAACTTTTCAGAAAAAAACTAAAAATATATATTTAAATGTTTTATTGACAAATTTGGTATATTAAATGTATTATGTGAGTAACAGGAATTTAATAAGTTTTAACTGGGATTGTTACTGGTTATGCAGGCAAAACCTAAGTCATGAAAAATTGCGGGACTCAAATGCCCACCATTTTTCAAGGCTTAGGTTTTTTGTGTGCCTAAATATGTAAAAAGCCCCTTAGAACATGGAGGTGTCCATCATGAGTTATGAAAAACTGGCTAAAGAAATTGTGCACCTGGTAGGCGGCGAAAAAAATGTAGTATCGCTTGTACATTGCGCTACGCGCCTGCGTTTTGTGCTAAAAGATGAGGCGAAAGCAGATAAGGCAAAGCTGGAGAAAACCGATGGAATTATTACGGTCAAGCAAAACGGTGGCCAGTTCCAGGTTGTGGTCGGCAACAAAGTACCAGAAGTATATAATGCCATCGGCCAAGTATCCAATATTTTGAATGAAACTGGAAAAGAAGAGAATTCAGCTAAAGGCAAGAAAGGGTTTGGCGCTGTAATCGACGTGATTTCCAGTATTTTCGCACCGTTGCTCGGGGTGATGGCGGGGTCCGGTATCTTGAAAGGTCTGCTGCTGATTGCGAGCAACCTCGGCTGGCTGGTTCCGAAAGACACTACTTATATGATTTTGTATGCTGCGGCTGACAGCTTGTTTTATTTCCTTCCGCTCTTGTTAGCGGTTACAACTGCACGGAAATTCGGAGGTAATATCTTCGTTGCTTTGACCATTGCCGGAGGGCTGCTGTACCCGACGATTGTTACGCTGAAAACAGAAGGTACCGCAACCGACTTTTTCGGTATTCCTATTGTGATGATGAGTTATTCATCGACCGTTATTCCAATTATTTTAGCCGTTATTGTCATGAGTAAGCTGGAAAAATGGTGCAATCGACTGATCCATGAGAGCGTCAAAAACTTTATTACACCTTTGATTCTACTTGTAATTATGCTTCCTCTGACCCTGATGGTTTTTGGTCCAGTCGGGGTGTATGTGGGCAACGCAATCGCTACCGCGCTCGTTGCTGCGTTCAGCTTTAGTCCGCTGCTGGCTGGAGCAATTCTTGGTGCTTGCTGGCAGTTGCTCGTTATTTTCGGTGTTCACTGGGGTCTTGTACCTGTATTTATTAATAACATTGCTGTTAACGGCAGAGACGGTATTAAGCCTTCTGCTGCGGCTTCCATCTTTGCTCAAACCGGCGCAGCGTTTGGTGTCATGCTGAAAACGAAAAATAAAAAGCTGAAAACGCTGGCAGGTTCTGCTACACTTACTGCGTTGTTCGGAATCACAGAGCCAGCGGTCTATGGGGTTACGCTTCCGCTGAAGCGCCCGTTTATTGCCGGTGTTATCGGCGGTGCTGTTGGTGGTGCCATTATTGGCCAAGCTGGGACGCAAGCATTTGCCTCTGGCGCACCTGGCTTGCTGACCTTGCCGATCTTTTACGGTCCTGGTGGACAAGGCTTCCCGGGATTGATTTTAGGGATTACCGTTTCATTTTTGGTTTCAGCTATCTTGACTTATATTTTAGGCTTCGAAGATCCAGTTGAAGAGGAAGAAACCACTAACAATTCGACTAAAGAGTCGACTTCTACAGTTGCGGTTTCTAATGAAGAGGTACTAAGCCCGATTGAAGGAACTGTGGTTGCTCTGTCGGAGGTTCCCGATCCTGCGTTTGCATCAGAAGCTATGGGTAAAGGTATCGCCATCCAGCCGACAACAGGCAGAGTCGTAGCCCCGTTCGATGGAACCATTACGGTGGCGTTCAAGAAAAAGCATGCGTTGGCAGTGGTTTCGCATCAGGGCGCAGAAGTTCTAATTCACGTCGGAGTAGATACGGTTAAGCTGGACGGTAAACATTTTACTTCCTATATTAAAGAAGGCGATCAAGTTAAAGTGGGAGATCTGCTGCTCGAATTTGATGTTGAGCAAATCAAAGCAGAGGGTTATCCTACGATTACGCCGGTTATCATCACAAATTCTTCTGAATATACGGAAATTCTCCCAATCTCTCAAGGGCAGATAGCGGAGCAGGCACCGCTGTTGAAACTATCTAGTGCTCCAAATGTGCAAGAAGATATCGCCTGAATTTCTTAAAGACCAAGCTCTGACGATCCACTTTTTTGGGTCCTCAGAGCTTTTTTGTCGTCCTTTCAGGTAGCAGATAAGTCGATTTGTAATTGACAATATGTCAATTAAATTAGCTTGTACGGTTGTAAAAACTAATCTATAATTTCTTGTAAATATGAAAAATTTTCTGAAAACATTAACTGAATATGAATTGATGGATCAGGGGGAAATGCAAGGAATGTTAGAGAAGTGGGCAGAGGCAGTAAATGGCGTCATTTGGAGCAATCCTGTGGTATATGTCTGTTTGAGCGTGGGGCTATTATTTTCAATTATGACTCGATTTCTGCAAATCAGACATTTCAAAGAGATGATTCGCCTTGTCTTTAAAGGGAAAAGTTCTGAGGCAGGTGTATCCTCATTTCAGGCCTTTACGATGGCGTTATCAGGACGTGTAGGAACGGGGAATATTGCGGGGATTGCACTGGCAGTCGGTATGGGGGGACCCGGGGCAATATTTTGGATGTGGGTCATGGCTTTTATCGGATCGGCCACTGCGTTTGTTGAATCTACACTGGCTCAGATCTATAAGGTAAAGCGTGATGGTCAGTATCGAGGCGGCCCGGCCTTTTATATTGAAAAAGGGACAGGCTTAAAATGGTTTGCGGTTATTTTCGCAGTTGTAGCGTTGGTCGCTATGTGTTTACTGTTGCCGGGAACTCAATCGAATTCGATTGCGGTAGCTTTTCATAGTTCGTTTGGTATGGATATGAAGGTTTCCGGGATAGTAGTTGTCGTGTTGCTGGCGCTTATCATATTTGGTGGTGTAAAAAGAATTGCCAATGTGGCACAGGTAGTCATACCCTTCATGGCACTTGGCTACATCCTTGTCTCTTTCTATATTATGATGACGAACATTACTGCGCTTCCCGATGTATTTGCCCTTATTTTTCGCAGTGCCTTCGGTATCGATTCAGTGTTCGGTGGTATAGCAGGGACAGCCATTGCCTGGGGGGTAAAACGAGGCATTTATTCGAATGAAGCAGGACAAGGCTCTGGTGCCCATCCAGCCGCCGCCGCAGAAGTGTCTCATCCGGCAAAGCAAGGACTGGTTCAAGCATTTTCTGTATATGTAGATACCTTTTTAGTCTGTACGTCTACGGCTTTCATGGTCTTGTTTACAGGGATGTACAATGTGAAGGGACCAGGTGGGGGCTATATTGTGCAGCATCTTCCGGGTGTTGAAGAAGGAACTCAATATACACAGGCTGCCATCGAATCGGTATTTCCGGGTTTTGGGTCGAGTCTTTTGTCCATTACATTGTTCTTTTTCGCCTTTACCACCATTATCGCCTATTATTATATCGCTGAAACGAATATGGCCTACCTGATTGCCGATCGTAAAGCCAAATGGCCTATGTTCCTGTTAAAGCTGGTTATTCTGGGTTCGACATTCTATGGAACGGTTGTCAAGGAATCTGCGTTGGCGTGGACACTGGGGGATATAGGGGTCGGTATTATGATGTGGGTGAATCTGATTGCTATGATCCTCCTGGCCAAGCCTGCGCTTCTGGTGCTTAAGGATTACGAACGGCAACGGAGGCAAGGGATAGACCCGGTATTTGATCCGAAGAAGGCAGGGATTTCAAATGCAGATTACTGGTCACACTAAAATCAAAGGTGGCTCCGCGCGGAGTCATCTTTTTTTCGTTATCTTGCCTTTACATTCCAAGAGGGGTACATATGTTCACTAATTAGTTTATAATTTGGATATGAGGAAGGGTGCATTGCCCAAGAGAGGGGATTAACATGAGCACATCCGATTTATCCATAACAGACGACAGGTGGAGAGCTATTGTAGAAAACGACAAGTCTTATGACGGCGTATTTTTGTACGCTGTGAAAACAACAAGAATATTCTGTCGCCCCTCCTGCAAATCCCGACCTCCTAAAAGAGAGAACATCCGTATATTTACATCAGCAGAGCAGGCTCTGGCTGCGCAGTTTCGTCCATGCAAAAGATGTAAACCGACAGGACAACGGTTGCCTGATCATGACTGGATCGCAGGAGTTGCGGAATACGTAAGTTCGAACTATATGAAGGACCTAACATTGCACATTTTGGCAGAGATAAGTCATGGAAGTCCGTATCATTTACATCGTACCTTCAAGCGAATCATGCATGTCACTCCGATGGAATATATACAGCGTACTAGACTGGAACAAGCAAAGAAGCTGCTCACCTGCTCACATCAATCTGTGGCAGAAGTCGGGGAGAACGTAGGTCTGTCCAATACCCCTTACTTTATTACGTTGTTTAAAAAGAATACAGGCTACACCCCGTTGCAGTATCGTCAACTCAAATCAAAAGTAACTCAAAATGGAGGTACACAGCATGGTATATCCAATGAATAAAACGATCTATTGGTCATTATTGGCACATGAGGATTGGAATTTATATATGGCAGCCACATCGGAAGGATTATGTTATGTTGGCTCACTCAATCAACCTGTAGAGGAATTGATGGCATGGGCAGGAAGTCGATTTCCCGGCAGTCTTCTCGTTGAAGAGGATACCGTTTTACAGCCCTATGCCAAGGAGCTGATTGAATATTTCCAAGGAGAGCGTATACATTTTACATTGCCTGTTGACTTTCATGGGACTGCATTCCAAATGGCTGTATGGAACGCGCTGTATAATATCCCGTATGGGGAAACACAATCTTATTCAGACATTGCCAATGCGATTCACAAACCGTCCTCTGTTCGTGCGGTAGGTGCTGCCATCGGCGCTAATCCGATTTTGGTCACGATCCCTTGTCACCGGGTCATTGGTAAGAATGGAGCTTTGACCGGGTATCGTGGGGGGCTGGACATGAAGGTCAAGCTATTGCAGCTAGAAAAAAATCGTACACGACAGTCAGTACGTTTGTAGCCTGGGAGGTTAGGTATGAAAAATGAATATTATAAATCCCCCAAGACTCTTTTGAATAAAGGGACCGGCTTCTTGTCAGGCTATACGCACTCGTTGAACCCGTATACCGGCTGCACCTTTGGTTGCTCGTATTGCTATGTACGCCAATTGCCAGTCTCTACGTTTCGGAAGGAAGCTTGGGGGACATGGGTTGATATTAAAAAACAGGCAGCAGATATTCTTCGCAAGGAGCTTCGCAGGGCCAACTCCAAAGGGAAAGTCACGATTTTTATGTCGTCAAGCACGGATCCTTATCAGCCGGCCGAGTACAAAGAAGAGGTGACCCGATCTCTCCTGGAAGTGATGGTGGAAGATCCGCCGAATTTTCTGTTTGTTCAGACACGGAGTCCGCTTGTTCGACGGGATATTGACGTATTGCTTCAATTGAAGGAACGTGTGCGTGTGAGCATCACGATAGAAACAGACCGCGAGGATATACGAAAACATTTCACCCCGGAAGCTCCTCCTATCCAGGCTCGTCTCCAAACGCTGCAACTTTTAAAAGAGGCAGGTGTACCGACGCAAGCTACCATTGCTCCGATGCTGCCAAGCAGTGAGCATTTTGCAGACAAGCTCGTGCCTCTGGTCAACCGTGTCTGTATTGATGATTATTTTATGGGAGACGGCAGCGAGGGAAGGCGGACGCGCAGCTTGAACATTGGTGCGCTGTACGAGTCATTGGGGCTGGAACAATGGTATCACCCTGCCGCTTATAAGGCGGTTTATGAGCGTTTTCTTCATGTTTTTCCTGAAGAACAGCTCTATGTGAGCAAAGAAGGCTTCGAACCCTGATAGAAAAGCAGTCTATGTCATTTAATGAATAGTGAACTATAGAAGCGGGAGCGAGAGAACAAATGGAAACGGTAATGACCAAAAACTTTGCCTATGGGGAAAAGGAAATCAATTACCTGAAAACGGTAGACACCGTACTGGGTACCGCTATAACGCAAATGGGCAAGGTGGAACGGGTAATCATTCCCGACCTGTTTGCAGCGCTTGTTCATGCCATTGTGGGGCAGCTTATTTCGGCGAAGGCGGTTCAGACCATATGGGCAAGGATGCAGGAGAAACTAGGCGCGATTACTCCGCAGAATTTAGCTGTGCAGACGGTTCAGGATATTCAAAGCTGTGGCATCACCATGAAAAAAGCTGCATGTATCCTGAATATAGCCCAAACGATCGAGCAGGGATTGTTGGATTTACAGGAATTGTATGAGCTTTCCGATCCACAGGTGATCCAGAAATTATCCTCGCTGCAAGGGATAGGCCCTTGGACAGCTGAGATGATGCTGATTAATTGCCTGGAACGTCCGGACGTCGTCAGCTGGGGCGATATGGCTATTCGGCGGGGAATGATGAAGTTGTACCATTTAGATACACTGACCAAGCAGCAATTTGAGGAGTATCGCCAAGTGTATTCGCCTTATGGTTCAGTGGCCTCCATTTATTTGTGGAGTATTTCATTTCGTTAGTAAACAGGGAGTGGGAAATATGGAGAAGACCATCAGAGAACAGATACTGTCCCATGTAGATACAGATTTTCAGAAATTCACGGCTGCATTGCTTCCGACGATTAATAATGTGCTGGGTGTACGTCTGCCGGTGCTGCGTAAGCTGGCTCAAAATATTGCCAAAGGAGATTGGCGTCTCTATCTGGACACCGCTGAAAGTGAACACTTTGAAGAAGTGATGCTGCAAGGTATGGTGATTGGCTCTGTAAAAACAGATATAGAGGAAGTTTTGAGTTATACCGCCAAGTTTGTCCCTAAAATTGATAATTGGTCCGTATGTGATAGTTTCTGTGCCGGATTGAAAATCACTAAACAACATAAAGAAAGAGTATGGGAGTTTATTCAGCCCTATCTGTTCTCCAAGAAAGAATATGAGATTCGGTTTGGTGTGGTGATGCTGCTGAATTTTTATGTTGAGGAACAGTATATTAACCGGGTGCTTACTTTGCTAGATCAGACTCATCGTGAACATTATTATGTACAAATGGCGGTAGCCTGGGCGATATCTATCTGTTATATCAAGCTGCCAGAGGTAACGATGACGTATTTAAGTCATAACACATTGGATGATTTTACTTTCAACAAGGCTCTGCAAAAAATCACAGAATCATATCGGGTGGATCAGGCCACAAAAACGACCATTCGTAGTATGAAGCGAAAAAGAAAATAGGATGCGGCTCCATCAGTCAGGTGCGTACTTTGCTTTTTTTGGAATCTAATAATAAAATGGAAGTAACTTTCGAAAAGGAGATGACGTGAATTGGCAGAGCAAGTGCGTCTTGGCAAAACAGATCTGTATGTAAGACCCATCGGATTGGGTGCGAATAAGGTAGGAGGTCATAATCTTTTTTCCGGTTTGAACAATGAAACGGGTAAAGAAGTCGTTCGCACAGCTTTGGATAACGGCATCAATTTTTTGGATACGGCTTTTATTTATGGACCTGAGCACTCAGAGCGGTTGATCGGTGAGGTGCTAAAGGAACGCGGCCAACGTGATGAAGCGGTCATTGCGACCAAGGGAGCACATAAATTTGTGAACGGAGAGGTTGTTTTTGACAACTCGCCTGCTTTTTTGCGTGAATCCGTCGAATCCAGTCTGAAAAGATTACAGACAGATTATATTGATCTGTTCTATATCCATTTCCCGGATGAAGCTACGCCGAAGGCAGAAGCAGTCGGAGAACTGAAGAAGCTCAAGGATGAAGGCAAAATTAGAGCTATTGGTGTGTCTAACTTTTCCATTGAACAACTTAAGGATGCGAATAGTGACGGCTATGTAGATGTGCTTCAATCCCATTATAATTTGTTGCAACGGGAAGCTGAGAAGGATCTGCTGCCTTATACCAAGCAAAATGGCATTTCGTTTGTGCCCTATTTCCCGCTAGCTTCGGGATTGCTAGGTGGTAAGTATACGAAAGACATGACCTTCACGGACATCAGAGCGAAAGATCCATTGTTCCAGGGAGAAGCTTTTGCTCGTAATTTGGACAAAGTAGAGCAGGTACGTGAGATTGCCAATGCGTTGAATGCAGAGGTTGCTCATGTGGTGCTCGCTTGGTATTTGACCCGCGATTCGATCGATGCCCTCATTCCAGGTGCAAAGGGACCAGAGCAGGTTCTGGCGAATCTGAAAACGTTGGAGGTTCAACTGAGTCAGGCTGATATCGAAAAGATTGATCGCATTTTCCAATCATGAGTGTGAGTTAGATCGCAGTTGAAATAATATATGTTTCCCCCATGAGGAGCTGCCGGACGGGCGGCTTCTTTTTCGTTTATGTGTGGCATATCCTTCTAAAGTAAGCTCATCGCTGCGGGGGGATCAGAATGAATAGAAAACCGCAATGGTACAGCAGACCGGGCAGGAGACGACTCGGTAGCGGCAGGCACAGAATGTGGCTCATTGTGGTGTTGGCGCTGCTGGTAGGAATTGTACAGATGGCTGCCTATGTGGAACAGCATTTGAAGCCGCCCATGATGCACCTGGCCAAAGTACGGGTCAAACAAATGGCCACAGAGGCTATTAATTCAGCCATTACTGCACAAGTAGAGCAGGGGAAGACTGCCGATAACCTCATTGAATGGAGAACGGATACACAAGGGAGAACCTCTGGATTTGTTCTAAATTATGCGGAGCATATGAGAATTACGTCAGACACGCTCAAAGCAGTCAAGGCAACGATGGATAGTATGAGTCATTTTGATGAGAGTGTTCCGATTGGGCAAGCATTGGGAAGTCCGCTGCTGGCAGCTTATGGACCCAAGGTTCCCCTAAAGGTGGAGCCACATGGAGCAATCAAGGTGGATTTAAATACACGTCAGCAGGACGCGGGCATCAATATGATCTTGGTGGAAGTGTACATTCGAATTACGACAGAAGTGTCTGTGGTCATACCGTTTGAGATGCAGCCTCAGATTGTGGAGACGGAAATCCCGGTTTCTTATTTGCTGGTGGTGGGCAACGTCCCGATGTACTATTATGACAATCAGGGTAAGCCTGTCGGCAAAAATGGAGGAACCGCACCACAGTTGGCATTGCCTTCTCATTCTATAGAGAGCAGCGGCGCTGTAGATTCCAGTATGGAAAAGTGGTCCAGAGATACAGGAAGCCCCCAACTCCCTTAATCAATCCTCAACGCCATAAAGAAGAGGGGGTAACAGGAAAAACCAAAGTGTCCTACGAGGAGGCCCCTTTGGTTTTTCCTGATTTGAGTGCTTTACGTTCGTTCTGCTCCCACTGTCTTAATAATGGATATGGATCAAAGGACCAATCTGTCCAGCCATTGTCCCGGTATATACCATAATGCAGATGCGGTGGAAACTTGCCTTGGGTACCCGGTTTTCCATAGCCCGAGCTTCCTACCCAGCCAACCGTCTGACCCGGCGTAACGATATCTCCGTTATGAACGTTTTTATCAAAGCCGGAAAGGTGTGCATAGTAGTGATAGCGGTTGTTGAGATCACGAATCCCGATTCGCCAGCCTCCGAAGGGATTCCAGCCCTTTATTTCAACAACACCATAGCAAGTGCTGCGAACCGGAACTCCATAGCCAGCAAACAAATCAGTGCCCTCATGTATACGGTAACCGCCCCAACTGCGACGGCTTCCCCAAGTGCTGCGGTAGCTATAAATGCTGCTTAGAGGGAGCGGAAAAGCTTGTCTGACCAAATCAAGCTTGCCATACGTCTGATACAGCTTGGCAAACTGCTGAACTCTTTGAACCGCGCGGCTGTTATGGTAATATTCCCACACGGCAATACCAAATTCATCCTCGCTATTTCCATATTTACCGAGATAAGAAGCAATGCTGAACAGCAAATCCTTGTCATTATTGCGGTCGGCGATTCCATCGCCTGAGCCGTCCTGTCCCAGCCCGGAAAATAGTTCAATGGAATGTGGATTTTGGTCCTCCGAATCAGGGTTCAACAGACCGGACCATACCGGCCCCGTTACAAAAATACCTATGATCCGTTCTGCATGCTTGCGGTCTTTGGGATGAGCCACTGTAAGTGTGCGTTCATACTGGTCGATGGCAGCCAATCTATACCAAGGGATTCCCGTCAGGGCTTCGATGGATTGATATAAAGCAAGTCTGGACGTATATATTGAAGACGAAGCATGTGAAGCATCCCGATTCGTTGCTGTCAGGTTATTTCCGGCTGACGAGGACCTTGTATGCTCGGCAAAGGCATGGGCAGGAAGCGGACAGGCCGTTGTCAGGGTAGCTGCACATAATAGCAGCGATAACAGACGAACAGCGCGGACTGCCTGCGTAGGGTAAGGCACGTAAACCAACCTCCTCTAACAGGGTTTAACCGCCCGGCAAAATTTTTGACCCGTGTTCAATAGGGTAAATAGGGCGCTTTTGCTTAGATTGAGCCATCTCGGTCGCTTTTATCCATCTCAAGCGTTTACTTTTTTCGGCATCAATGTCATATCAAAAAGGGAACAATGAATGGAGGTTTTTCCATGGCTTTCATGCTATAATGTATGGCAATGACAGCTTAAGCTTATCAGAAAGAAGGTCTATTCATTGTCTAAAAAAGTGAAGGAAGCAAAGCCCGATTGGATTCGTATTAAACTTACGACAGGCGATAACTATCAGGAAATCAAGAGCATGATGCGTTCCAAGACATTACATACCGTATGTGAGGAGGCACGGTGCCCTAATATATATGAATGCTGGGCCAACAGGACAGCTACATTTATGATTTTGGGTGATATTTGTACGCGTGCGTGTCGTTTTTGCGCAGTAAATACGGGAATGCCTACGGAACTGGACTTGCAGGAGCCTGAACGCGTTGCGGAAGCGGCTGAGAACATGAATTTAAAACACTGTGTCGTAACCAGTGTGGCCCGCGATGATTTGAAAGACGGGGGCGCTACCATATTTGCAGAAACGGTTCGTGCGATTCGCCGCCGATTGCCTTTTTGCAGTGTAGAAGTATTGATTCCCGACTTTATGGGCGACCTTGAGTCGCTGCGAATCGTCATGGATGCCAAGCCAGATATTTTGAATCATAATATTGAAACGGTGGAGCGCATGTCCGACAAGGTTCGGGCTAAAGCAAAATACCACCGCTCTCTGGAACTGCTTCAACGTGCAAAGCAATTAAATCCGGCTATTCCAACGAAATCAAGCATCATGTTAGGTGTCGGAGAAGAGTGGGATGAAATCTTGCAAACCATGGATGATCTGCGCAAAGTCGATTGTGACATTATGACAATTGGTCAATACTTGCAGCCGTCCGAGAAACATTTATTTGTGCAAAAATATTATCCACCGGAAGATTTTGCGAAGTTAAAGGAAGAGGGATTACAACGAGGATTCAGCCACGTCGAATCCGGTCCAATGGTCCGCAGCTCCTACCAAGCGCATGAGCAGGTGAAGTCGGCCGCTCAGCATAAGGAAGAAAGCGCCCTTTCGCAGGCTTGATCCGGGAAAGGCGGTTAGAATAGCTTGTTTCAAATCGGTGGTAAAAACTATGAAGTGTTGCAGGATCACAAGAACGGGTGGAATCCCGAAGCCTTTCGTGATCGATATAGTGAAGTGTTGGATCGCTATGATTATATTATTGGCGATTGGGGATACAATCAGCTGCGTTTAAAGGGGTTTTATCGAGAAGGGCATCCTAAAGCCAATAAGGATACATCCATTGTGGTATTGGACGATTACATTAATGAATACTGTAATTTTGGTTGTGCCTATTTTGTGCTGCAAAAAAGCCGTGAAGTGGAAAATAAGAACGGTACCACTGATGACTTCGTTCCTCCTGATATCCAGCAGTTGGTAGATGCTCAAAGGGAACAAGCGTCAGAAGCCGAAGAGCGCCAAGAAGTACGGCAACCGACGACAGCTGGACAAACGGAATGGCCGCATCCGCAGCAGGATTCCACAGCTACAGAGGAGTCACGAGTCGAGCGGCCTATAGAAGCCCGCGAATTACGCGAGCTGCAACGCAGGGAACCGAAGGATGCTCAGGAAGTACGTGAACGGCAGCCGCATGAAGCTCGTGACAGTCGTCCATCCAGAGAAGGACGTGAAAGCAACCGGCAGCGTGAAGCACGTGATTCGCGCCAGTCAAAGGAACCGCGCGAAGCAAAGGATGGGCGAAGTTCGGGGGAAGGGCAGCAAGCCCGGGAACCACGGAGGCAGCGTAATTCACAAGGAAATTTCGATAAAAAGGAATCGCGTGGGCCACGTTATGATCGCCAACCAAAGGAAAACCGAGAGGGACGGCAAGTTCGTGTCTCGCGTGAACCTGAGGGTCAGCGTCAGACGCAAACAACAGCCAAAGCCGACAGAGCTGAAGGTAGCAAAAAAAATAAAACATTCCCATCTCCACAGCAAAACGGTTCCTGAATTTTCAGGAGCCGTTTTCTTTGTAAGTTTCTCTCAAGCCGCCGATCGTTTATGACCAACTTTTTGCATGTTTTAAAGTGAGGCTAATGTCCTCTCCCGATGAATTAAAAAAAGAGCCGAGGATCGGCTCTTTTACAGGCTCTAATTGAGAAAAGCGTTGCGTACCCGATCCCAAAAGGGGAAAGGACGGTAACGGGCGAAGCTGATTTTCTGGCTTGCTACCTGACATCGAACAGAGATTAAGTCATCCACAGGAAAGTTCAGGTGATCTACTGTCAGTAAAAGCCGCTGATCTTTCCGTGAAAAAATATCACAATGATGATGTTTTGGCAGTAGCAGTGGTGATCCCAATGTCCGATATACACGGTTATTAATGGAAGCGATCTCAGTCAATTGCAATGCTTCGATGGTAGGGTGAACCATAGCACCGCCAAGTGCTTTGTTATAGGCGGTCGTTCCTGAAGGGGTAGAAACACATATCCCATCACCACGGAACATTTCAAAGGTGATATCGTTAATATCTACTTGGGCAACGACCGTGCCATCTACCCCTTTTAACGTAAACTCATTCAAAGCAATATAAGAAGCATTGCCCGACTTCTTGTGAATTTCCAACTCAATCAGTGGATACTTAACGATTCTCGGGTTAAGCGGTCCCTCAGACCCGCTTTGGCTCATCAGGTCGATTAGCTCTTCCAGCTCGTCCGCACGCCAATCGGCGTAAAAGCCCAGATGACCGGTATGTACACCAACAAAGGCAATATCCGGAATGCGGTCAATGAAGGTATGAAACGCATGAAGCATCGTACCATCGCCTCCAATAGACACGACGATTTCCGGCGATTCGGCATCCAGCTTGAAATTCTTTTCTTGGGCAAGACGGTGAAATTGCTGACTCAAGTCCATGGAGTGCTGATCCCCGCGATCCAGAACATAATATCTCAAGATGAAAAGCTCCTTTGTCATGGGTATATACCGATCATAATCAATTATGAGCAAGAACACAATCGTTCATTGCCGGTGCGTTCCTTTCCATCGTATGAATAAGCGACTTGTACCCACGCTTAACCAGGAGAGAGCCAGCATTCCCGCCAGTATACAGGCAAGAAACCGTAGACTTTGCAGCAGTATGGCGGACGAGAAGCCAGGGGACCATGTGATATCGTGTATCGGAGAAAAAACAGGGGAGCTTCCCTGTCCCATTAATGGACGCCATAACACGAGAGCCAGCAGTGCGGAGATGACCCCGTGAGCAGCCCTGGCCAGTAAAAATGGCATGTAGCGGAGGTTCGTCATATTTAAAATGCTTGCAACCTGTGCATGAACCGATAGCCCGCCCCACGATAGAACAAATGCGGCTGCGGCTACCTTGAACGGTAAAGCCGCGGCTGCGGCTTCACCGGCAGCTTGCGCACCTAAAGTGACTTCAAAAATACCACCAACGATGGACTCTGTTAATGCAGGAGGAAGGCTACATGTAGTCAGTAGGCTTGCCGTAAGCAGATGAAGCCCGCTCATTAAGCCAGAGTTCGTCAAGGCTTCTAAAATAACGCAGAAGAATACAACCAGCCCTCCTACGACAATAATAAGGCGTAGGGACGAGGCAATCGCCTGACGAAGCAACTCACCCAATGGACGGCCATCTTCCAAACGTGCTGTATGCATGGCAGATAACGCTTGGCGAAGTGGTCCCGGCTGCTTATTACGAACCGCTGTTATTGTGTTATCAGACTTTGACCAGGTCTTCTGGGAGGTGTGAGAGCGTTCGCTGCGAGTATCGGATTTATCTGAACGGGAACCGTGGAAGCGCATGAGCAATCCGATGATGAGTACGCCACCGTAATGAGCTGCTCCGAGGACGAGTGCAATTTCAGGTTTATGGAAGAAACCGACAGAAACTGCACCGATCAAAAATATCGGATCAGAGGAGGTCGTAAACGCGACCAAGCGTTCTCCTTCAATGCGTGTGATCCATTTTTGCTCCCACAGCTTAGCGGTTAATTTGGCTCCAATCGGGTAACCGGATGCACAACTGACCGCAGCAACAAAACCTCCGCAGCCAGGTACACGGAATAGGGGTTGCATCAGCGGGTCCAGTAGCGCACCTATGAAATGAACAATTCCGAAACCGAGAAGAAGCTCGGAGATAACAAAAAACGGAAATAAAGACGGAAACAGCACATCCCACCAGATGGCAAGCCCGCGAAGCCCTGCATTCAAAGAAGATTGCGGATATGCGGCCATCAGTATGAATAGGAATAACAGTATAAGGATGAGCAAAGGAAGCGAGTAACGGCGGTACAGCGACATAGAGGCCCCTCCTTTGGAGTTGTACTATTATACCTATGTCGAGGATGGACAAAGAGTACAAGAAAAGTAAAGAAAACGATTACATGGAATGCTGTTTTTTTGTAAAGAGTATGTTAAAATAAAAAACAACGATTCCATAACCTTAAGGATGGAGTGATCAGGATGAGTATCGTTGCCGGTCTGTTTGTATGTGCTTTTGTGTATGTCATTCGTGCCTCTCTCGTCCATCCCGGTGAAGAGGATTGGCGGAGTTATTAGTGGGTATTCATGGAATAACAAAGCTATGTGTAGTGAGGCAAGTCTCTTCATATGTTAAATTGATAAAATGACGCTTATTTTTAGCGTCATTTTTTGTTTTTTGTTATAATACAAGTGTATATTTATTACCATAGCACAGAAAGTTGGAGGAAAAGTGAATCCTAGCCTGAGCATTTATGACAACCTTGGGGGTGCGGAAGGTATTCGTGCTATTATTGAGGCCTTCTACCCGAGAGTTTATAAAAATCCGTTGTTAAGTCCCCTGTTTCCTAAAGACATGGAGCCGGTCAAGGAAAAGCAGTTTATGTTCCTGAGCCAGTTTTTTGGAGGGCCGTCCCTCTTTTCTGATGCATATGGTCATCCGATGTTACGTGCCAGACATATGAAGTTTCCCGTGACAGAGGAGCGAGCAGAGGCATGGTTGTCTTGTATGGCAGATGCGTTAACGGATACGGGAATTGAAGAGCCGCTTCGTTCAATCATACTTAGTCGTTTGTCCGGTCCTGCGCATCATTTTGTAAATACCCCGTAAGCTTTCGGGGATTGCCGAATTTTGGAGAGGGTTGTAAAAACATTGGAACTTGAACCGTTATATCAGATCAAAATCGTCTGCCCGCAGTGCGAACAAGAATTTCAGACATCCCGTGTCAGACCAAGCCTAAAGAAGGCCATTCGTACTGATTCAGATTTTTGTGCTTATTATAAGAACGAAAATCCGGATTTTTATGTCGTGCGGGTCTGTCCTCATTGTGGATTTACCTCGACAGAACACTCTACCGCTCAGTTAAGCGATCAGCAAACCAAGCTATTTAAGGATAAAATTGGTAACCGCTGGCAGCCTCGCGAATATGGCGGGCATCGTAGCTGGGAAGAGGCATTAGAAACGTACAAATTGGGTTTACTTTGTGCGCAGGTCATCGGAGAAAAGGAACGCGTAGTAGCCAGTCTATTGCAGCATATTGCATGGATGTACAGATACCAGGGAAATGAGGAGCAGGAGCTTCGCTTTCTCAAATTTAGTTTGGATTCCTACGTTCGAGTCTATGAGTTGGAGGGCGTCGGCGCGAATAATGCCAAACTGCTTTATCTGATTGGTGAACTGCATCGACGTACAGGCGATTTTAATGAAGCAGTACGCTGGTTTTCGCGTGTCATTAATGACAAGAAAATTATGGATGCGGCGATGATAAGAGCTTCCCGTGAACAGTGGACCGTACTGCGTGAACAAATGCTGGCAAAGAATTACCAGCTACCTGAGGAAATGCAAAACGCAAGCTCCTCTTGAAGAAATAAAGGTGTGTACTATGACCGGTCCCGGTTCATGGTTCACACCTTGTTTGTAAAGCAAGTTATCTTATCCTGCAACTGTCTCATGAATTAATGACGGCGCAAGGTGGTATCTGACAGCAAATAATCGTCGTCACAATCCACCAAAGTAACCTTGTTGTGGCAGCATGGAAACACAAGCAGCTTTTTCATGCCTTCATGAATAAGCTTAAGCTCTTTGGGTTTCAGGGGCAGCAAGACGTTATCATGATTGCAAAACGGACAGGACTGTACATAAACATCCCCCATGACAATGTCATAAGGCCAGGTTTTATCAAAAGGAATCATGATTTGTCCGATTCTCCGCCGTTCGGGTCAGCAGCTTCTTCTTTAGCCAGTTCGGCCAGCTTTTGCATCAAAATGTGCTGGGGTGTATGCATAAGGTGTTCCAGCGGAATGCCGAGTTTTTCGGATAATTTCACAGCCGTTTCCGGCGAAATTTGTAAGGGTCTCATCTTGTTTTCCTCCTAATTGTAGTGATAGTACCATCACGCTGTAGCTTTATTGTATATGAAACCACATGAATTCGCCAAAAAAGAAAGGTGGAACTATTATGAAAACCCCGTTAAAGCAAACATGGGATCTGGAATCTATTTTTAGCGGAGGCTCCTCCTCCGCCTCATTTCACGCATTTTTGGATGAACTGGAGAGCAAGGTCCAACAGCTGCAATCCCAGCTTAAGGTAGCCAAAGTGCCTCAAACGGTGTTGGATACTGAGCGTCTGGATAGTGTTTTGAATAGCATACAGGAGCTGTTTAATGGGGCATCGCAGGCGGGTTCGTTTGTATCTTGTTTAACTGCTCAAAATCAGCATGACAAGCTGGCCGTTCAACTGGGAGCGCGTGTCAATTCTTTGTATGCCCAAGGGAAAAGTGCTTTAGTCGCTTTCCAGAACTTGCTGGCGCAAACCAGTGAAGACATTTGGCAGAAATGGATGGAGCGCGAAACGATCAAGCCAATTTCTTTTGTCCTGACCGAATACCGGAACGAAGCGCGTGAGAAAATGGCTCCTGAGCTGGAGAGCCTTGCACTTGATTTGGCAGTGGATGGATACCACGGTTGGGGTGACTTTTATGATACCATTGTCAAAAATATGACGATCCCTGTGCCTGAAAATGGAGAGATTGTACATTTGTCTGTAGGTCAGGCAGCTAATAAGCTGGATGAAGCAGATCGCAGCGTACGTAAAGATGTATTTGCACGTTGGGAAGCGGCATGGACTCAGGTCGAGGACTATTGTGCGGATACACTGAATCATCTGGCAGGCTTCCGTCTCAAGCTATATGAAAACCGAGGCTGGACAGACGTGCTCAAGGAACCGCTGGAAATCAGCCGTATGTCAGCCCAAACGTTGGATACGATGTGGCAGGTGATTAATGAAACCAAGCCGATTGTAGTCAAATATCTGGAGCGGAAAGCCAAACTGCTGGGCTTAGAGAAACTGTCCTGGCATGACATTGAAGCTCCGCTGGGAGCATCGACCACTAAAATCCCTTACGACGATGCAGCCGTAACAATTGTTGAGCAGTTCGGTAAATTTAGCTCAAGAATGGCAGACTTTGCCCAAATGGCTTTTGAGAAAAGCTGGATCGAAGCAGAGGATCGTCCGGGCAAACGTCCAGGTGGATTTTGTACATCTCTGCGTCTAAGCAAAGAAACCCGAATTTTTATGACCTATGCCGGATCACCGTCCAACGTTTCGACACTGGCCCATGAGCTCGGACACGGTTATCATCAGCATGTGATGAATGAATTGCATCCATTAAATCAAAATTATGCGATGAACGTGGCTGAGACAGCATCGACGCTGGCGGAACTTATCGTATCCGATGCTTTGCTGGAAGCTGCCGAGGGCCAGGAGAAGGTAGCTTTGTTGGAGGATAAAATTCAGCGTGGTGTAGCCTTCTTTATGAACATTCATGCCCGTTTCCTGTTTGAAACCCGTTTTTATGAACTGCGAAAAAAAGGTGTGGTAGGAGCACAGCAATTAAGCGAACTGATGGAACAAGCGCAGCGTGAAGCGTTTTGTGGGGTTCTGGATGAGGCTCATCCTCATTTTTGGGCTTCCAAGCTGCACTTCTATATTACAGACACTCCTTTCTACAACTTCCCATACACATTTGGGTATATGTTCAGTGCAGGGATTTACGCTTTTGCGAAGGAAAATCCAGATGGATTTGCCGATCAATATGATGCTTTACTGCGTGATACAGGTCGCATGACAGTAGAAGAACTGGCCTCCAAGCACTTGGGTACCGATTTGACACAGGCTGACTTCTGGCGTAATGCTGCGCAAGTTACTGTTCAGGATATTGAGCAATTTTTGCAAATGACCCAATAATGAAGTTACATTTTAAAAGGTCTCCCGTAAGGGGGGCCTTTTTTGTAATGTTTGCAGAGGATGATGAATAAAGTCACAAAATGTCGAAGTATAAATGACACTACCTGTTAGCGAAATTTAAAATGATGGATATACTTAGAAAATAGTTATAAATACCCAAATATGTTGATTTTGATTGTAAGCTTAAAAAACTTCGCATATAATTGAGTCGTAAGACCTATTAAATATTTTTAAATAAGCACATAGGAGGGTTTTTATGATGGGTGAAGTAGGTCAATTGTCGTTAGCGAGGCAGATGGATATCGTTTTTAAAGAAATGGATCATGAACTGGCGGGTTTATCGTCAGGCATCGTATTTGTACAAATACGAAACAATGTAGTTGGGAAATTTGGGATTCGGCATAATCCAATTGCAGGTAAAGGCGGCACATTTGCAGCAGTAGAACCAGGCTTATCTGCACAGCATCGGGAAGAGTTTCGGCGTATGGCCCTGGAAACACTAAATCACAAGCGCAGCTGGACTCATGGTGAGATTGCTTTCGATTTTGCCGTCAGACAAGGGACGATCTTGGTAGATGCAACCTTAGAATCCAACTACAACATGGCGAATCTCATGATCCGCTATAACAAGCCTACATATCGCGCGGCTAAATCTGAATAATCATTAAAAGAGCAAAGTAAAGAGCGGTCTTCATATGAAGACCGCCTTTGTTATATACCCGTTATAACGTATTTTGTTAAATTACGATAACGGAATGCTCATGTGGAATAATGACGCTTATTGACCTGAACGACCGGATAATTGCTGTTCGGCCAGCTGTACTAAGCGTTTAGTGATATAGCCTCCCAGAGAACCAGCTTCACGGGACGGCATATCACCATAGTAACCGTCTGCCGGAATGGTGATGCCCAGTTCTTGTGCAGCTTCATATTTCAATTGTTGCAGTGCGTTGTTGGCTTGAGGAACAACCAGAGTATTGCTGCGACGTCCTCTGCCTTGGTTGGATTCATACATGTGTAGTCACCTCCTTCGGCTGTGATGAGGTTAGTATGCGACAGAGATATGAAAATATGCGCCGAAGGAAGAAAAGTGACTATAGGAAGATTAAGGATGTACGATATGAATCTGAGTGTTGAGGTCGATGGATTGTTGCGGCTCCAGACGAATTAATCCGGCTTCCCCGACAGGATCGGAGAAATGGGGAGCATCGGGCAGCCAAGTATAAGGCTCGATGCAGAAATACTGATCACATTCACCTTTAGTATATAATACCCAATACTTAAAATATTGCTCATCTGCGGTATAGCGGATTTGATAGCCATCATCACGAGTCAAAATAGCCTCAGCTGGCCCTTCCGTTGCTCGCAGCAGCGTATCTAAATTGGTCCCTTTCAGAGATAGACCTGAGGGAAGCTGCTCTAAACGATCTAAAGAAGTAATGACACCTGTAGGCAATTGCTCAGCATCCTGCTCGTATACTCCATTCACTGGCAGCTTCAAGCGCCAACGCTCAGGCTCTCCATCCACCATAAACCAAGTGTGGTAGCCCAAGCCGAAGGGTGCTGTTTTTTCACCTAGATTTGTCACACGCAGTGTTTGACTTAATACGGTGCCTTGCAAACGATATGTCATTTCAAGCCGCAAAGGAATGGGGTATTGTTCCATCCAGTGTGGATCGCTTTCAGTCAGAAGCTCGGTTGTTACACTGCAACCTTCTTCATCCTCTTCAATATCGCTGCAACACCAGGATTGATTGCGGTGCAGACCGTGTATATGATTGTCATTGGCTGTATTACGGTCGAATTGATAGGGGACACCGTCAAACTCAAATTGTCCTTTGCGAATTCGTCCTGGAGGAATCAAAATAGGTAAGCCAAAATGATATGGCTTTTGTAAATAAAATGCCAATTCTTCCTCGCCAGGCCGACGTACGATCTCCCGGTTCAGCTTCAGATCACGCACGGAGATAATATTATTCCCCAGACGAGGGATCATTGTAACTTCCAATTCACCACTATGTAAAACATACGTGTCGTAACCGTTCCAGTGTTCTTTGGTCACTTGTTTCATATCCATGCTCCTTTGTCCACTATAATCGGTTGAAGCTTCGTGTCATTATGATAACAGATTTTTGACCATATGGCACAATCGTCATTTGACAATAATAGTATGCGGAATTATCATTAATGTAGCTTAGAAAGAAATGACATGGATAACACGATGATGAGGACAAGTAAGCTTTTGCATTAGCTCTTCAGAAAGCCGGTGGTGGATGAGAACCGGTGAGCCTGCACTGCTGAATGGACCTTGGAGTGCCGCACAGAACAGGAGTTTACTTTCCTCAGTATGACGGCCGATTGCTCCTCGTTAACGGAGCTTTAAGATTGCAGGCGGCCACGGAATAGCTCCGACGACTAACAGGCTGGCGCAATGAATAAGGGTGGTACCACGGTCTCGCGTCCCTTGAGGATGCGGGGCCTTTTTGCGTTCTAAAATATTGGAAAAAACGGAGGAGAAAAAGATGAAAACTGTACTTTCAGGTATTCAGCCTAGTGGACAACTTACATTGGGCAATTACATCGGCG